>NZ_JBFTML010000030.1:0-64049 GCF_056396925.1 Pseudomonas sp. 05N433
CCCTTCGGGAGGCTGAGTGGAGGTGTTCATCTGGGGATTGGCGCGCAGCGCCGTTCGACGCAGTCGAACACATCGCATGTAGGTTGAAGCGAAGCCAACCGTAGGGCGATGCCCCCAGATGGATACCGGAGCGAAGGAACCCCGAGCCTTAGCGAGGGGCCGGACGCTTGGGGCGAGCGTTTTTTGCTTCCTTTTTTAGGCGCTTGTAAAAAAGGGAGTCGCCGTAAGGGCGAAACCATAAGCCGCCGTTACCGCAGAAATGGATATGTACACCACCAACAAGAACATGGTCGGCCCGAAGGCCGCCAAGATCAAACCGGTTCTTTTTTCACTCTGAACCAAGCCGCATACAACGCCGGCAAGAACAGCAACGTCAACGCCGTAGCCACAATCAGCCCGCCCATGATCGCCACCGCCATCGGCCCGAAAAACACACTGCGCGATAATGGAATCATCGCCAGCACCGCCGCCAGCGCGGTCAACACAATCGGCCGGAAACGTCGCACCGTCGCCTCGATGATCGCCTGCCAGGGCTTGAGCCCGGCAGCGATGTCCTGCTCGATCTGATCCACCAGAATCACCGAGTTACGCATGATCATCCCGGACAGCGCGATGGTCCCGAGCATGGCGACGAAACCGAACGGCTGACGGAACACCATCAGGAACAGCGTCACCCCGATCAACCCCAGCGGCGCTGTCAGAAACACCATGGCAGTGCGTGAGAAACTGCGCAGTTGCAGCATCAGCAACGTCAGCACCACCACGATGAACAGCGGCACGCCGGCCTTCACCGAGTTCTGCCCACGGGCCGAGTCTTCCACCGTACCGCCGACTTCCAGCAGATAGCCGTCCGGCAGTTCGGCGCGGATCGGATCGAGGGTCGGCATGATTTGCTGCACCAGTGTCGCCGGTTGTTCCTTGCCGTAGATGTCGGCGCGAACCGTCACGTTGGGCAGACGGTTACGGTGCCAGATGATGCCTTCTTCGAAGCCGTATTCCAGCGTGGCAATCTGCGACAGCGCCACGCTGCGACCGTTGTCGGTCGGCACGGCCAGGCTCGGCAGCAATGCCAGTTCAGTGCGCTCATGCACCGTGCCGCGCAGCAGGATCTCGATCAATTCGTTGTCTTCGCGGTACTGACTGACACTGGAGCCGGTCAGCGAGCTTCGCAGGAACCCCGAGAGGTTCGCCGTGCTCACGCCCAGCGCCCGCGCGCGATTCTGATCGACGTTCAGGTACACGACTTTGCTCGGCTCTTCCCAATCCAGATGCACGTTGGCCACGTGTGGGTTCTCGCGAACCTTGGCCGCGACTTTACGCGCCAGGGCGCGGACGTCCGCAATGTTCTCACCGGTGACCCGGAACTGCACCGGATAGCCAACCGGCGGGCCGTTTTCCAGACGCGTGACCCGCGAGCGCAGGGCCGGGAATTGTTCATTGAGGGTTTCGATCAGCCAAGTGCGCAGGGCTTCGCGGTCTTCGATGGTTTTGGCCAGGACAACAAATTGCGCAAAGCTTGCAGCCGGAAGTTGCTGGTCCAGCGGCAGGTAGAAACGCGGCGAACCGGTGCCGACATAAGCCACATAGTTGTCGATCCCGGCGTGATCCTTGAGCAGGCCTTCGAGACGCTTGACCTCCTCGGCGGTGTTGCTCAGGGAGGCACCTTCGGCGAGTTTCAGATCAACCATCAATTCCAGTCGCCCCGATGCCGGGAAGAACTGCTGCGGCACGAAACGGAACAGCACCACGGACGCGACGAACATCACGATGGTCAGCACGATCACCGTTTTGCGTCGGCGCACGCACCACTCCACCAGCCGTCTGACGCGCTGATAGAACGGCGTGCCGTAAGGGTCGGGTTGGCCGTCGCCAGTGCCGTGTTTGGCGGCGTGAATTTTCGCCAGGTCCGGCAGAAGTTTCTCCCCCAGATAAGGCACAAAAACCACGGCGGCCACCCACGACGCCAGTAGCGCGATGGTCACCACCTGGAAGATCGAGCGGGTGTACTCGCCGGTGCCCGATTGCGCGGTGGCGATCGGCAGGAAACCGGCGGCGGTGATCAACGTACCGGTGAGCATCGGGAACGCGGTGCTGGTCCAGGCATAGCTGGCGGCCTTGATCCGGTCGAAGCCCTGCTCCATTTTGATCGCCATCATTTCCACGGCGATGATCGCATCATCCACCAGCAAGCCCAGCGCCAGCACCAGCGCGCCGAGGGAAATCTTGTGCAGGCCTATCCCTAAGTAATACATGCAGGCGAACGTCATCGCCAACACCAGCGGTATCGCCAGCGCTACGACCATGCCGGTGCGCACGCCGAGGGAGAAGAAGCTCACCAGCAACACAATCGCCAGGGCCTCCACCAGCACCTGAACGAACTCGCCCACACCGGTTTTCACCGCGGCGGGTTGATCGGAGACTTTGCGCAACTGCATGCCAGCCGGCAGGTTTTGCTGAATCCGGGCGAACTCGATTTCCAGCGCCTTGCCCAATACCAGAATATCGCCACCGTCCTTCATGGCCACCGCCAGACCGATGGCGTCTTCAGCCATGAAGCGCATGCGCGGCGCCGGTGGATCGTTGAAGCCACGACGAACGTCCGCCACATCACCGATGCGGAACGTGCGATCTGCAACGCGGATCGGGAAGTTCTTGATCTCGTCGACCGTCTGAAAATTCCCCGAGACCCGTAGCTGCAAACGCTCGCTGGTGGTTTCGAAGAAGCCTGCGGTGGACATCGCGTTCTGTTCTTCAAGCGCCTGCTGCACCGCCGCCAGCGGCACCCCGAGGGTGGCCAGTTTAACGTTGGAGAGTTCGATCCAGACCTTCTCGTCCTGCAACCCGAGCAGGTCGACCTTGCCCACATCCTTGACCCGTTGCAGCTGGATCTGGATGCGGTCGGCGTAATCCTTGAGCACTGCGTAATCAAAGCCCTCGCCGGTCAGGGCGTAGATGTTGCCGAACGTGGTGCCGAATTCATCGTTGAAAAACGGGCCCTGGATACCCGGTGGCAGGGTCTGGCGAATATCGCCGATCTTCTTGCGGACCTGATACCAGAGGTCCGGGATATCCACCGAATGCATGGAATCGCGCGCCATGAACGTCACCTGGGACTCGCCCGGGCGGGAGAACGAGGTGATCCGTTCGTACTCCCCGGTTTCCATCAGTTTCTTTTCAATACGCTCGGTGACCTGGCGCGAAACTTCCTCGGCCGTGGCCCCCGGCCAGTTGGTACGAATTACCATGGCCTTGAAGGTGAACGGCGGGTCTTCGCTTTGGCCAAGCTTGGTGTAGGACAACGCCCCGACCACAGCCAGCAGGAGCATCAGGAACAGTACGATCTGGCGGTTACGCAGCGCCCATTCGGATAGATTGAAACCCATCGGGGATTACTCCTTGTGCGCCAGATTGACCACGCGATTGGAGCGATCCACCGGGCGCACTTGCTGCCCGTCGTGAAGCACATGAACACCGGCCGCCACCACCCAGTCGCTGGCGTTCAGTCCCTCGAGCACCGGCACGGTTTTCTCGCCAAATGCACCGACCCGCACCGGGACTTTTTTCAAGGTGTTGTTGGCGCCGACCACCCACACGTAGGTGGCGCCGTTTTCTGCGGTGAGGGCCGACAGCGGCACTGACAACGGCACCACTTCGGCAGTCTGGATGAACACCCGGGCGCTCTGGCCGAGTTCGGCGGGAACCTTGCCGGCGGTAAAAGCGATACGGGCGGCAAAAGTGCGGGATTTGGGATCGGCGGCAGGCGACAACTCACGGATCTGCCCAGGGAAACGCTGATCGGGTTGGGTCCAGAGCTCCACCGAGACCGGCTGACCGACCTTGAAGCGGCCGAAGCTCTGCTCCGGCAGGCTGATCAACACTTCGCGCTCGCCATCGGTGGCCAGGGTAAACACGGTTTGCCCGGCCGCCACCACTTGCCCGACTTCAACCGCGCGCTTGGCCACCACGCCATCCTGCGGCGCACGCAGCACCGCGTAACTGGCCTGATTGGTCGAAACGTTGAATTCGGCTTTGATTTGCTTGAGGCGGGCCTCACCGGAGCGATAGAGGTTTTCCGCGTTGTCGTACTGCGAACGGCTGACCATCTGCCGCTCCATCAGGGTCTTGTAGCGATCACGCTCGGCGCGCACCAGGTTCAGATTGGCTTCGGCAGCCGCGACCTGGGCACGGGTGGCTTCCAGTTGCAGGCGCACGTCCTGAGGATCGAGTTCCGCCAGGGGTTGGTCAGCCTTGACCCGCTGCCCTTCTTCGACCAGTCGTCGGCTGACTTTGCCGCCAATCCGGAAGGCAAGGTCCGGCTCATAACGCGCGCGAACTTCGCCGGGATAGCTTTCCATTGCCTGGGCCGAGGGCTCTGGCTGCACCACCATGGCCGGGCGCACGCTGACCGGAGGGGCTTCTTCATGGCCACATGCCGACAATAGAAAAGCCAGACTGACCGGCAACGCGAGGGGCAAGGCAAAGCGCAGCATGGTGAACGACCTTTCGCTAATGGGGCTTGAAATAATTATACTGACCAGTATGTTATTAATAGCAAACTCACCAGTCCAGTATTAAAAGCGAAGAATGTCAGACAATCTTTCCACCCCCAGCGGTCCGGGCCGTCCCAAGGATCTGGCCAAGCGCCGGGCAATCCTCGACGCGGCGAAAATCCTGTTTTTGAGTAAGGGATACGCCAACACCAGCATGGATGCCGTAGCGACTGAGGCCGGCGTGTCGAAGCTGACGGTCTACAGCCATTTCAACGACAAGGAGACGCTGTTCTCTTCCGCTGTCGTGGCCAAATGCGAGGAGCAATTGCCTCCGCTGGTTTTTGAATTGCCGGACGGCGTCGCCGTGGAAACCGTGCTGCTGAACATCGCACACGGCTTTCATCAACTGATCAACAGCGACGAATCGGTGAACCTGCACCGGCTGATGATGACGCTGGGCAGCCAGGACCCGAAACTCGCACAGATCTTCTTCGAGGCCGGGCCGGAACGCGTGCTGCACGGCATGGAGCGTTTGCTGAGCAAGATCGATCAGAGTGGCGTGTTGAGCATCGACAAACCGCGCAATGCCGCCGAGCACTTCTTCTGCCTGCTCAAGGGCGCGGGGAATTTCCGCTTGCTGTATGGCTGCGGCGAACCGGTAACCGGGGATGCGGCCGAAGCCCATGTGCAGGAAGTGGTGGGATTGTTTATGCGGGCGTATCGGCCGGAGTCGGCCTGATAGATATTTGGCGTGATGATCGTCCCCACGCTGCGTGGGAACGATCAGTGAAGGCGACTCGATCTTAAGACTTGAGCGCTTTCTTCGGATAAATGTCATACCGGCTGGACTTGCCGTCCAGCGCATGGCTTGGCTTCGGCCCATCGATGCACGGCGCCTTGCGCGGGCGTTTGACCACCACCCGGTGGCTGGCCAGGGCTAAGGCCGCTGCGAGCAGGGCCGGCGCATCCGGATCATCGCCGACCAGCGGCCGGAACAGGCGCATTTCCTTCTTCACCAACGCGGTTTTCTCTCGATGGGGAAACATCGGGTCGAGGTAGATCACCTGCGGCGGCTCGCCTTCCCAGTTGCGCATCACCTCGATCGAATTGCCCTTGAGCAAACGCATACGCGCCACGATCGGCGCTACGTCGAAATCTTCCGCGCCGCGTGCCAGACCATCTTCAAGCAAGGCGCCGATCAGCGGCTGGCGCTCGATCAGGCTCATCTCGCAGCCCAGGCTGGCCAGCACGAACGCGTCCTTGCCCAGCCCGGCCGTGGCGTCCAGCACCCGTGGCCGCACGCCTTGGGCGATGCCGACCGCCTTGGCGATCATCTGACCGCTGCCGCCGCCGTACAACCGACGATGGGCCGCGCCACCCTCGACGAAGTCGACCCGCACCGGCCCCGGTGCATCCGGCCCCAGTTGTTGCAGTTGCAAACCCTGCTCACCCACCTGCAAGGCAAACTCGCCGTCATCCACCTGCAACGGCAAACCCAGGCGCTCGGCCCATTGCTCGGCCTGTGGCTGGAACGTCGCGCCCAAGGCTTCGACATGGATGCGGCAGGCCGCAGGTTGCTCAATCATGGGAAAACACGCTCAAAAAATTAATGATCGGCAAAAACGGCCGATAACCAAACTATCGAGCATTTTGCCAGAGCTGAGCGTCGACCGAGAAAAATGTCAGGCATTCAACGCACATCGATAGGTTACATCTCGCCCCACGGCGATTTTGGCCTGCGAAACTCCCAAGCACTGAGCGGCGTCAGTCACCTGTGGCAAGATTTTTTTGCCCAGGCCCTGGCCGATCAGTCGGGCGATGTGGTGCCGGCGTCTCTGGACTTCCCGCCGGTCGATCTCGACAGCCCGGTCGAACCGACCGTCGGCAGCGAGCTGCTGGCGCACATCATTTCCCAGCGCGAATGTGATGTGAAAGAAACCGAAGTCCGTCCGCCGGAGCCATTGTTCCTGCCGATTGCCGAGTTCGAAATGGACCTGGCCGATAAACCGTTCCCACCGTTCCCGCCGGAAGAAATCGTCGCGCAACAGAAACAGCAGGACTTCGAAAGCGGCTGGGTTCGCCCGATCGTGCTCACCGCCGGCCAACCGCTGCCCGAGCCTGGTGCCGCGCCGCAACCGCGTCCGCTGCACTTGCCAATCGCCGAGTTCGAACTCGACCTGCTGGACAAGCCATTCCCGCCGTTCTCACCGCAAGAGTTGGTGGAACAGCAGAAACAACTCGATTTCGATAACGGCTGGGCGCGCCCGATCGTTCTGCAGAACCTGCGCATCGCCGCATAACCCCTCAGCGGCCCAACCATCACGGCCCGACCTCGTCAGCCTTTGAAGAATTGATTGGCCTTCTGGAACGGCATCGACCGGGAAGTGAAGCCAAAGGTCCCGTGTTGCTGGATTTCCTCGGCCGCGCGCAAGAACTCGCCATACGCTGCCAAAGCCAGGGCTGAACCGACGCTGATGCGTTTGACGCCCATTTCGCTCAACTGCGCTACCGTCAGCTTGAGCCCGCCGGACATCAACACATTCACCGGTTTCGGTGCCACGGCGCGAACCACCGCCAAGACCTCTTCGGCATTGCGCAGGCCTGGGGCGTAAAGCACGTCCGCGCCGGCCTCGGCGAATGCCTGCAAACGGCGAATGGTGTCGTCGAGGTCAGGATTGCCGTGCAAATAGTTCTCGGCACGCGCCGTCAACGTGAAGGGGAAAGGCAAACTGCGCGCTGCTGCGACAGCGGCTTCGATACGCGCCACGGCATGCTCGAAGCAGTAGATCGGACCGTCTTCACGCCCGGTGGCATCCTCGATCGAACCGCCTACGGCACCGGCCTGAGCGGCCCGCAGAATACTTTGGGCGCACTCGGCAGGAGCGTCGGCAAAGCCGTTTTCGAGATCTACCGCGACCGGCAAATCAGTGGCCGCAACAATCGCCTCAACGTTTGCCAGGGTATCGTCGAGCGTCAGCCCACCATCAGGACGGCCCCGGGAAAAGGCATAACCGGCGCTGGTGGTTGCCAGTGCCTCGAAGCCCAGGCTGGCAAGCATTTTCGCTGAGCCGGCGTCCCAGGGGTTGGGAATGACAAAGGCGCCCTCGCGTTCGTGCAGTGCTTTGAACGCCTGGGCTCGAAGGGTTTGCGCATCCATTGGCAGACTCCTGAAAAAGGGAAAACCCGCTTCAGAGCAAACCAAGTTGCTCGGCGGCGGGTTCTCTGTATAGCTCAGGCAGCGGCGGCAAGCCAGGCAAACGCTGCATCAGTTGTGCGTGAAAACGTTGTGCCAGTTTCGCCGCCAGCAGGTTATCGGCGGTGTGCAGAAAGATATACGGCGTGCGGCCCTCTTCGATCCAGACGGCGATTTTCTCGACCCATGGCACCAGGAACGGATCGTTGGCTTCCAGTTCGGGGTGGCCGATGAAACGCACCTGTGGAAACTGAGTGAACGCCGCAGGGCGAGGCGGCACCCTGGGCTTTTTCGATTGGGCGTGGAGTACCGAAGGATCGGTCGAGGTGCAGCTGAACAGCGCGCGCGGATCGAGGCAGATGCGCTCGACGCCACGATCCAGCAGCAGGCGATTGAGCATTCGCTCGGCATCGCCCTTGGCAAAGAACTCGTCATGCCGCACTTCGACCGCCAACGGCCGGTCCACCGCATCAATAAAACCGGCCAGTTCCGACAGTCGTTGCGGGGTGAAGCTTTTGGACAATTGCAGCCACAATGGCGAAACCCGCTCCCCCAGAGGGCTGAGCAATTGCAGGAAAGTTTCTGTGGCGGTCAATTGTTCGCGCAGGTCACCGCTGTGGCTGATATCGCCGGGGAATTTGGCGGTGAAGCGAAAGTGTTCGGGCATGGTCTCGGCCCAGCGCTGCACGGTGGCGGCAGCCGGGCTCGCGTAGAAGGTCGTATTGCCTTCCACGGCGTTGAACACTTGAGAATAAAGATCAAGAAACTCGGCGGGCCTGGCGTCCTGTGGATACAAGTAGTCGCGCCAGGCGTTTTCGCTCCAGGACGGGCAGCCGAGGTAATAAGGCAGCATCAGATGTACAGGTCGAGACCCAGCACATCCGCATCCCAGTCGACAAAAGTGGCCGTGCTCAGGTAACTGGCCAGTGCCATCGCCACGCTTTTGCTCATGGCGCGGTGATAAATCATGTCTTGTTGACGCGCGGGAAGATTGCTCAGGCGTTGCGCGGAGGCTTTGGCGGCGCGGGCGGCCAATTGCTCTTCGGTAGGGAATTCCAGCTCGCCGTCGACATCGACGGAGTCATCCTCAGACACATGGCCTTTACGAGGCTTGCGCTTGATTGGGTAGGACTGGGAGGAAACGCCGTCTATACGCATAAGTGCATGCTCGGTATCGATGATGGCAGTTTAGTGGCGCATTACCCACTTCGCAAACCGCCGAGTGATAACTAGAACACAGAAAAGCGAAAAGGTTTAAAAGCGGCGGGCAGAAACTGATGATTAGCTGCGGTTGGAACACTTTGTGGCGAGGGAGCTTGCTCCCGCTGGGCTGCGAAGCTGCCCCCCACGCGCAGTCAGATACATCGCGCCGTCAGGTTCTACGGCTGCTCCGCAGCCGAACGGGAGCAAGCTCCCTCGCCACAGGACCGTGTGGATTAACGCGCTTTAGGGGTCGCGACTTTATCGCGCAAATACACCGGCTGCGCCTGATCGGCCATGATCGCTTCACCGCGTTCCCAGGCGAAACGCGCCAGGGTCAGCAAATCTTCGGCGTGGGGCAGCATGCTCGCGTCCTGGCCGCTCAGGTTCACTGCAATACGCTCGGCATAACCCCAACCGGTGCCCGCGCCGAACCACTCGCCGCTGGCATCGACCGGCAACGCGGCGGCTTCCGGTGGCAATACCGCTTCGTTGCCCACCAGCCGCATCTCCCCCGCCGTTTCGCGGTAGCAGCCCCAATACACCTCATCCATACGCGCATCGATGGCTGCCGCGACCTGGCTGACGCCGTGTTCGCGATAAGCCCGCTGGGCGAGCACCGCGAGGTTGGAGACCGGCAACACCGGACGGTCCAGCGCAAACGCCAGCCCTTGCACCACGCCAATGGCGATCCGCACACCGGTAAACGCGCCCGGCCCACGACCGAACGCAATGGCGTCGACCGCTTGCAGCGTGGTCCCGGCATCGGCCAGCAGTTGCTGAATCATCGGCAACAGCTTCTGCGCATGCAGGCGCGGGATCACCTCGTAATGGCTCGTGACCTTGCCGTCATGCAGCAAGGCAACGGAGCAAGCTTCAGTCGCGGTGTCCAGGGCCAGCAAGGTGCTCATCGATGTATCCGTAAGAGAGGTCAGAAAAAGTGCGCCAGTATAAACAACTACGGCCCGCAAGCGGGCCGTAGAAGATGAAGCCGATCAGACTTTTCAGCTCAGTGCTTCAAGCACCTTGCCGGTAATCGTTTCAACCGAGCCGACACCCGGAATATGGCTGTACTTCGGCTTGCCCTGAGCAGCGGCCAGGCCTTGGTAGAACTCCACCAGAGGTTTGGTCTGGGAGTGGTAGACCGACAGGCGATGACGCACGGTTTCTTCGGTGTCGTCCTTGCGCTGCACCAGCTCTTCACCGGTGATGTCGTCTTTACCGGCGATTTTCGGCGGGTTGTACACGGTGTGGTACACGCGGCCGCTGGCCTCGTGAACGCGACGACCGGCGATACGCTGAACGATCTCTTCGTCATCGACGGCGATTTCGACCACGTTGTCCAGTTCCACGCCAGCTTCTACCAACGCTTCAGCTTGCGGAATGGTGCGCGGGAAACCGTCGAACAGGAAACCGTTGGCACAGTCAGGCTGCGCAATACGGTCCTTGACCAAAGCGATGATCAGATCGTCGGAGACCAGACCACCGGCATCCATGATGCTTTTGGCTTTGATGCCCAGCTCGGTGCCGGCTTTTACAGCAGCACGCAGCATGTCACCGGTAGAGATTTGCGGAATGCCGAACTTTTCGGTGATGAACTTAGCCTGAGTACCTTTACCGGCCCCGGGAGCTCCCAGCAGAATGACGCGCATTAGATGTGCTCCTCAATTTTTTATTTAGAATTACTTAAACAAAACAAAGGATTCGCCTCGTAGGGCCAATCTCAAAAAATAGGGTCGTGACCGCCCAAACGGCCAAAGGCTGATCAAGATACACAGCAGGCCCTGCCCACACAAGCCGCCGAAAGTCGGAGAAACCTGCGCAGGACGTGCCCTTTCGAAGGGGTACCCCAAGTCGCAACCCCGTCATTAACTGTCGCCTGACAGACCTTCTCAACCGCTCGCCGACAGGCACTCGACGCTCGCGCCAGGTGCCTGTTCCCTATGACGAAAACCTTAGCCGGTATTTCGCAAACCGGCGGCAATCCCCGCCACAGACACCAGCAACGCCTGTTCTACCGGGCTGCCCTGCGCTTCATCCTGCTGCCGCGAACGGGCCAACAGTTCGGCCTGCAATAGATGCAGCGGGTCGAGGTAGGTGTTGCGCAGGCGGATGAATTCAAGGGTGTCTGGGCTATGTGCCAGTAGCTGGGACTGACCCGTCAGCCCCAGGACCACCGCACAGGCCTGCGACAATAGGTCGCGTAAATGCGCACCCAAAGGGAGCAGATCCGGCTCGACCAGGCGCTCGTCGTAAGACTGGGCGATATCGGCGTCGGCCTTGGCCAGCACCATTTCCAGCATATCGATGCGGGTGCGGAAGAACGGCCATTGCTCGCGCATCTGCCCCAGCAGCTCCCCTTCGCCGCGCTCCAGCGCCTTGCTCAGCGCCGTTTCCCAGCCGAGCCAGGCCGGCAACATCAGGCGCGTCTGGGTCCAGCCGAAAATCCACGGAATGGCGCGCAGGCTTTCGATGCCGCCGGCGCGGCGCTTGGCCGGGCGGCTGCCCAACGGTAAGCGCCCCAACTCCTGCTCCGGGGTGGACTGGCGGAAATACTCGACGAACTGCGGATTTTCCCGCACCACGGCGCGGTAAGCCTTGACCCCATCGGCGGCCAGTTCGTCCATCAAATGGCGCCAGGCAGGCGTAGGAGGTGGTGGCGGCAGCAAGGTCGCTTCCAGCACCGCCGCCAGGTACAGATTGAGGTTTTGCTCCGCGATGTCCGGCAGGCCGAATTTGAAACGAATCATTTCCCCCTGCTCGGTGGTGCGGAAACGCCCCGCCACCGACCCCGGCGGCTGCGACAGAATCGCTGCGTGCGCCGGGCCGCCACCACGGCCCACGGTGCCGCCACGGCCGTGGAACAACAGCAGCTCCACTTGTTGCTCCCGGCAAATATCCACCAGACGCTCCTGCGCCCGATACTGCGCCCAGGCCGCCGCCGTAGTGCCGGCGTCCTTGGCCGAGTCGGAATAACCGATCATCACTTCCTGCGGCCCTTGCAGGCGCGAGCGATAACCCGGCAGCAACAACAGCTTTTCGATCACCGGGCCCGCGTTATCGAGGTCGGCGAGGGTTTCGAACAGCGGCACCACGCGCATCGGCCGCAACACGCCGGATTCCTTGAGCAGCAACTGCACGGCCAGCACGTCGGAAGCGGCGCCAGCCATGGAAATCACATACGAGCCGAGGGAAGCCCCCGGCGCGGCAGCGATTTCCCGGCACGTCGCCAGCACTTCGGCGGTGTCGGCAGACGGCTTGAAGTAGGCCGGCAGCAACGGCCGGCGATTGTTCAGTTCGCGCATCAGGAAGGCGATGCGCTCCTCTTCGTTCCAGTCCTCATAACGACCCAGGCCGAGGTAATCGGTGATTTCGGTCATGGCTGCGGTGTGGCGCGAGGAGTCCTGTCGCACATCGAGGCGCACCAGAAACAGCCCGAACGTCACCGCTCGGCGCAGGCAGTCGAGCAACGGGCCATCGGCGATAACGCCCATGCCGCATTCATGCAGCGAGTGGTAACACAGCTCCAACGGGTCCAGCAGGTCGCGGTTGTTTTGCAGCACATCGGCGGACGCCGGCGTGGTGGCCGTCAGGGAGGCCTGGGCCCAATTACGGGTTGCGCGCAGGCGCTCACGCAGCTGTTTGAGTACCGCGCGGTAAGGCTCGGCGCTGTCGCCAGCCTTGGCTTTCAGGGCGTCGCTGGCCTGTTGCATCGACAATTCGGCGGCGAGGTGATCGACATCGCGCACATACAAATCGGCAGCCATCCAGCGAGCCAGCAACAATACTTCGCGGGTCACGGCGGCGGTGACGTTGGGGTTACCGTCACGGTCGCCGCCCATCCACGAGGCGAAGCGAATCGGTGCGGCCTCCAGCGGCAGATGCAGGCCAGTGGCGGCATGCAGGGCCTGGTCGGCTTTGCGCAAATAGTTGGGAATCGCCTGCCACAACGAATGCTCGATCACCGCAAAGCCCCACTTGGCTTCGTCTACAGGTGTCGGGCGGGTGCGGCGGATTTCTTCGGTGTGCCAGGCTTCGGCGATCAGGCGCTGCAAGGTGGTCTTGATCTGCTCGCGCTCGGCGCTGGTCAGGTCGCGATGATCCAGGGCCGCCAGTTGCGCGGCGATCGCGTCGTATTTCTGGATCAGTGTGCGTCGCGCCACTTCGGTGGGGTGCGCCGTCAATACCAGCTCGATGTCCACCCGCCCCAATTGCCGGGCCAGGGATTCGGCGTCATGCCCCGCAGCCAACAGGCGAGTGAGCAGCTCCGGCAACACCCGGGCCTCGAACGRCGCGGGTTGTGACTCTTCGCGGCGGTGAATCAGCTGATATTGCTCGGCGATATTGGCCAGGTTGAGGAACTGGTTGAACGCCCGCGCCACCGGCAGCAATTCGTCCTCGCTCAACTGGTTGAGGCTGGCGCTGAGTTCGGCATCCATCGAACCGCGACGGTCGGCCTTGGCGCCTTTGCGGATTTGCTCGATCTTGTCGATAAAGCCATCCCCGTACTGCTCGCGAATGGTGTTGCCCAATAGCTCACCCAACAGGTGAACGTCCTCGCGCAAGCGTGCATCAATATCGGTCATCAGCAGTTCTCCAGCGAAAATCCGGGCGGCTATGCTTTAGATGTTAGAGGCTTTGAAATAGAAGCCTTGTCATTAGAGAGTGCCGTTGTAAAGCGGTTCTTACAAGCAGACGGCAAGGGGCCGTCAAACTTCAAGCCTTGCAGCTAGTCTCAACACAAGCCGTACAACGGCTTACCACCGGCCACCGCCGGACACTCACCCGGCCTGCCATGAGCAGGTGCGTAATGAGGTCATTATGAAAATCCGCGAGCTCGCCAAGCACTGGGAAGAAAACGCCAAGGGTCGCCTGACCGACACTGGCTATACGATTCGTCTGGACGTGGAAGCCGCCGCACGGCTGGCGGCGATTATCGATATGTACCCCAAACGGCACCCTGAAGAACTGCTCGGAGAATTGATCGGCGCCGCCCTGGAAGAGCTCGAAGCGAGCTTTCCGTATGTGAAAGGGTCAACGGTGGTCGCCACCGATGAAGAAGGCGACCCGCTGTACGAAGACGTCGGTCCAACCCCGCGTTTTCTCGCCTTGTCCCGTCGTCACTTGCACGATTTGTCGACCGAAAACGACAAGCCAAAACACTGATTTGCGCGTCTTGCTCCCCTTCCAGAAATACGTATTTCCTGGCCCGTGCAGGGCCGGAAATCCCCCTGCGCACGACTAAAGTTCCCGATTTAGAGCCTTGTCCGTCAGCTCAAAGTTTTTTCGGGCGAAAGGCCATTTTCTCTGAACTTTTAAAAAACGCCTCGGGTCAACCCAGTAACCACGCCTGGGACGGCCGTTTCAAAATGCTCTGGAAATCGAAGGTTGCGGCTCCTTGCCCAGGATGGATTCAGATGTATTTCAGGAGTTATCCAACGGAGTTGAAAACCATGAAGACCAGCACTGCTTCATCCTCGTCCACCCACCTGCGCGGTCTCAAACTGGCGGCCCTGGCCATCGGCAGCAGTTTGGTTCTGGCCGGATGCGCCGGCAACCCGCCCACCGAGCAATACGCCGTGACTCAATCGACCGTGAACAGTGCCGTCAGCGCCGGAGGCACCGAATTCGCCGCGGTGGAAATGAAGTCCGCTCAGGACAAGCTCAAACAAGCCGAAATCGCCATGCACGACAAAAAGTATGACGAAGCCAAAATGCTCGCCGAACAGGCCGAGTGGGACGCCCGAGTGGCAGAACGCAAAGCCCAGGCGATGAAAGCCGAACAGGCTGTAAAGGACTCACAGAAAGGTGTTCAGGAACTGCGTCAGGAAAGTCAGCGCACCGTGCAGTGAGCGCGCATCCCGATTTTCAGGCCTGACACTTTTATCGATAGAAAGGACGAACCGTTATGCGCAAACAACTGATGATACCCGCCCTCCTGGCCGCAAGCATTGCACTGGCTGCCTGCGCCACACCGCCCAACACCAACCTGGAGCAAGCCCGTACCAACTACGCCGGCCTGCAAGCCAACCCGCAAGCCAGCAAAGTCGCGGCACTGGAAACCAAAGACGCCAGCGATTACCTGGACAAGGCCGACAAGGCTTATCAGGACAAGGAAGACCAGAACAAGGTCGACCAACTGGCTTACCTGACCAACCAGCGCGTTGAAGTGGCCAAGCAGACCATCGCCCTGCGCACCGCGGAAAATAACCTGAAAAACGCCGCGGCTCAGCGAGCCCAGGCGCGTCTGGATGCCCGCGACCAGCAGATCAAACAATTGCAGGCCAGCCTCAACGCCAAACAGACCGATCGCGGCACGCTGGTAACGTTCGGTGACGTGCTGTTCGCCACCAACAAGGCCGACCTGAAACCCAGCGGCTTGGTGAACATCAACAAACTGGCGCAGTTCCTTCAGGAAAACCCCGACCGTAAAGTGATTGTCGAAGGCTACACCGACAGCACCGGCGCGGCGTCGTACAACCAGTCGCTGTCCGAGCGCCGCGCGACCTCGGTGCAAGTGGCCCTGATCAAGATGGGTGTCGACCCGGCGCGCATCGTGGTCCAGGGTTATGGCAAGGAATACCCGGTGGCCGAAAACACCAGCGTCTCCGGCCGTGCGATGAACCGTCGGGTGGAAGTGACCATTTCCAACGACAACCAGCCGGTGATACCGCGTTCGGCTGTCAGCTCGAACTAAGTTTCACCTGCTGAAACACAAAAGCCCCGCCTGATCGGATCAGGCGGGGCTTCTTATTGATCGAACACTTGTCTTGGGGCCAAGCAACCCTGTGGCGAGGGGGCTTGCCCCCGTTCGGCTGCGAAGCAGTCGTGAAACCATCCCGCAAGGTGTACCTGACAAAACGCGAATGCAGGTTTTAGGGCCGCTTCGCGACCCAACGGGGGCAAGCCCCCTCGCCACAAGGGTTCATCATTGCCAATGGAGGTGGGATTTTACTGTTCGAGTTTTTGCGGGGTTTCCTGGCCCATGCAGCGCACGGCTTTTTTCTTGTTGTTGACCAGTACGCCGGTCAGGCCTTTCTGTTCGGTATCAAACATCACCAGTACGCCATCGATGCACTGCGCCACTTGCGCGGCCGGTTCCAGGGAGATTTTGTAGTCTTCGCCCGGCACGGTCTTGAGCATGGTGAAGTCGCTGAGCAGCAACGCATCCTCAGGTTTGGCGAAGTGCAGGTAGCCGTACCACCACAGGGCCCCGACGGTGCCGAGGATGCTGCAAATACCGGTGATGATCAGCGGGATGGCGTTACGTTCTTCACTCATTGCGGACTCTCTGGTGGTTCATCTTCAGAATTCGGGGGTGCCGGGTAATTCGGAATTTCACCCAGGCGGCGCAGGCCGTTGAAATGCTGCGGGTCTTCGAGGTAACGCAGCATGACTTTTCGCCAGACCGGGTCGGCGAAGGTTTGCACATGACCGCCCCGGGTCAGTTGCAGCACTCGCGGCGGCGGCGCAGCTTGATACAGTCGGATGCCGTTGGAAAGGGGCACCAGCTGATCATCGATACTGTGATAGATCAGTTTCGGTACACCATTGAGCTGCGTCATGGAACGGATCGCGCTATCGCCATCCGGCACCAGCCAGGACAACGGCACCTGGAACGGCCAGGTCATCCAGGAGGTGCTGAGGGCGAAACGCCCGACATCGCGGTAGCTGGCAGGCACGCCATCGAGCACGAAAGCCTTGAGTTGCCGCTGGCGCTCGGGATGCTGGGCCAGGTAATGCACGGCCATCGAACCGCCAAGGCTCTGACCGAGAAGGATCAACGGCTTGCCCTTGACCTCCGGCGCCTGGTCGAGCCATGTGAAGGCGGCGTCGATGTCCTGATAAATCTCCGGCAACGCCGGCTTACCTTCGGACAATCCGTACCCGCGATAGTCCACCAGCAACACCTGATAGCCCTGCTTCGGCAACCACCAGCTCGCGCCCAGATGCCACGCCAGGTTGCCGCCGTTACCGTGCAGATGCAGCACAGTGCCTTTGACTTCGACGCCTTTTTTCGCCGGCAGCCACCAGCCATGCAGCTTGAGGCCGTCGGCAGTGGTCAGGGTGACGTCGCGATAGTCGAGCTTGGCTTTTTCCGGGGTGAACGGCTGGCCGGGCTCGGGGTAGAACAGCAAAGAGCTGCAACCGCCGAGGGCCAGGAGCAGGCAGAAGATGCCGAGGATTCTCATCCGGTGAAGCCTCAATGTGGGTGATCGTTCCCATGCTCCGCGTGGGAGTGCATACCGTGACGCTCTGCGTCACAGTGGACGCGAAGCGTCCATGGCGGCATTCCCACGCAGAGCGTGGGAATGATCTGAATCAAAGGATATTGGAGTAATCCGCTTCGATCCGGTCCAGGCTCAGGTGGTTGAGGAAGTTGGAGAAGCACATCCACGCCGACAACGCGTTCATGTCGCGGAACTGCTCGGGCAGGTACTTGGGCGGCACCACCAGGCCTTCGTCCACCAATTGGCGCAAGGTCCGCATGTCCTCCAGCGTAGTCTTGCCGCAGAACAACAGCGGTATCTGCTCCAGCTTGCCTTTGCGCACGGCCAACTGAATGTAGTTGTAAATCATGATAAAGCCCTTGAGGTAGGACAAGTCTTTGGTAAATGGCAGACCATTCGGCACCGAGCCGCGGAACACCCGACTGGCATTGCCGTAGCTTTCGGCCATTTCAAAGCCCTGAGCCCGGAAGAACTCAAAGATCTGCAAGAAGTCCGCGCCCTCCTCCACCATATGAATGGCGCGGGTGCGGTTGGTCAGTTTGCGCAAGCGGCTCGGGTAGGAGGCGAAGGTGATGATTTCCATCAGGATCGCCAGGCCCTCCTGAGTCACGGTGGACGACGGCGGGCCCTTGGACAGGAACGTACAGATCGGCTGATTCAGGCCGTTGAGGGTGGTGCCCACATGCACCAGCCCTTCATGGACTTCCAGCGCACGCACGTCGCGATTGTTGAACATCGCGTCGGTGCGGATCTTGATGTAGTCGGCGCCGGCCGCCGCGTCGGCGACGATCCCGTCGGACTCGAACACCCGGATGGTTTCCTCGTTTTCGCCAAACACCTTGTTCAACCGATGTTGCAGCAGGTCGACGGCTTCCTTGGCGGTGAGGACTTTCGGTTCGTCCTTGAGGTCGCCACGGCCGTCGATGTTGTTCAGGTAATCGGAGAGCATCAGCCCCAGGTCGGCCAGGGTCGGGTCGCCGGCGTGAAACGCATCGGACGCCGCGCCGTACAACTCCTGGGAAATCAACCCGAAATCCTCGGTGCCGCGCGCTTCAAGCATGCGCACCACCATGCGGTATTCCTTGCACATGCGGCGCATGATCTGCCCGACCGGGTTGAACTGGCCAAGTTGCCGAGTGATGTCGCGCTCGATGTTCTGGAACTCCAGCTTCACTTTGCTGGAGTCGAACGACAGCGGTCGATTGAGGTAGTAGTCGCGGTCCACGGCCGGCATTTCCTTGCCCTTGCCCTTGAGGAACCCCTTGCGAATACTGTCATCCCACTTGACCGCATCCAGAATGCGAATCGGCGTCTGCGCCAGCACTATGCGATCGGACAACATGCGTATCGTCTGCTGGTATTCGTCCACCCGAGACTCCTGTAGTAAAGCTGTTACGTGCTGGGTTTATTTGGTTTTGGCCAGGCGCTGATAGCGTACCGCTTCGACGAAGACATCGGAATTGGCCGGGTCGTCGAGGTAGGCGAATACCTGATCCAGGCTGTTGTTGATCAACACCCCATCGCCATCTTCAGTCTGAAAGCCTTCGCCACTGAGGGCTTCTTGCCCCATGGCCTGTCTGATCTGCTCAAGGTCGAGGTTGTAGACCACCAGTTCGTGCTTATCGTTGAGCTCGAAACCGGCGATGGTGAAATGCCCGCCGAACTGCGCCGGCACCTTCGCCGACAGATACCAGCGATTGCCATGGCGCGACACCGTGAAAGGATAGGCTTCGCGCTCATGGGGTTTGGCCTTGAAGTAGCTGACCGCCTGGTAGTGATTGTCGCCGACGCGTGTCAGTTCCAGGTTCATCGGCTCGCCCCAGGCATTGGTGCTGGCCCATTTGCCGAGCAACCCTTTGGGCGCGGACTCGCTGGCGGGCAGCGACTCCTTGAAGGTCACCAGGCAGCCACTGAGCAGCAGGAACGACAAGGCGATCACCACGACACGCCAGGCTTTCATTCAACACTCCCTATCGACACACGATGCCCCCTACTGGCCACTCTCCCACAGGGTTGAGTCCCACAAGGGGTTACACCGACGCCAGTACCAGGTGCATGTAGCGGGTCAGGATGCCGAGCATTTCCTCTTCGGCAACAGGCTCGGCATCGTTGAGCAGGCCCTGATATTCCATCCGTCCGACAATCGCCGTCAACACTTTGGCATCTTGTTGTGGCTCGCGGGAACCCAATACTTCGAAAAGCTGGCAGGTGCCCTGCAAGAGAATTTGTTGATGGGAACGCACCAACAACGCCAGACGCGGGTTGAGCAACGCTTCCTGGCGGAAGGCTTGCTCGGCCATCAGGTGCTCGCGGCGATTGATCAATTGCCGATGAACATAGTCAGCCATCAGCCGTGCGATATCGTCCGCCAGCTGTGAGCGCGACTCGGCGGTGCCATCACTGCTGACAACCATCTCGCGCAACAGGCCTTCGTTGCTGGCCCACAACCGGGCCATGTATGCCGCGCTGCGCTCCACGTATTGGGCGAAGGTATCGGTGAGCAGGTCATCGATGTCCTTGAAATAGTAAGTGGTGGCCGACAGCGGCACACAGGCCTCGGCTGCCACCGCACGGTGCCGCACGGCCCGCACGCCATCGCGCACGACAATGCGCATCGCCGCGTCGAGAATGTCCTGTCGACGCTGTTCGCTGCCCTGTCGGCTGGCCTTGCGGCCCTGGTACTGAACACTTTCAGCGACCGCAGTGGCGATATCCGCTGCACCTTCTTGAGCAATTGCACGATTCACGACAGGTATTCCTCTCTAACGTCAAAAGTAACCAATTGATACGTTTGTACCAGACAGGCAATAAAAAGCCGCCTGTTTTAGGCGGCTTTTTAATTGAAACATTTACGCTTGCGGGCGCATGTGCGGGAACAGGATCACGTCGCGAATCGACGGTGAGTTGGTCAGCAACATCACCAGACGGTCGATGCCGATCCCTTCACCGGCGGTCGGCGGCATGCCGTACTCCAGCGCACGAACGAAGTCGGCGTCGTAGTGCATGGCTTCATCGTCGCCAGCGTCCTTGTCGGCCACCTGTGCCATGAAGCGCTCAGCCTGGTCTTCCGCGTCGTTCAACTCGGAGTAGGCGTTGGCGATTTCACGGCCGCCGATGAACAGTTCGAAACGGTCGGTGACGTTCGGGTTCTCGTCGTTACGACGGGCCAGCGGCGACACTTCGAACGGGTACTGGGTAATGAAGTGCGGCTGTTCCAGCTTGTGCTCGACCAGTTCTTCGAAAATCATCACCTGCAGTTTGCCCAGGCCTTCGAAACCGAGCACCTTGGCGCCGGCCTTCTTGGCGATGGCGCGGGCCTTGTCGATGTCGTTCAGGTCGGCAGCGGTCAGTTCAGGGTTGTACTTGAGGATCGAGTCGAACACCGACAGGCGCACGAACGGCTCGCCGAAGTGGAACACCTTGTCGCCGTAAGGCACGTCGGTGCTGCCCAGAACCAGCTGCGCCAGTTCGCGGAACAGTTCCTCGGTCAGGTCCATGTTGTCTTCGTAGTCAGCGTGGGCCTGGTAGAACTCGAGCATGGTGAACTCGGGGTTGTGCCGGGTCGAAACGCCTTCGTTACGGAAGTTGCGGTTGATTTCGAAGACTTTTTCAAACCCGCCAACAACAAGCCGCTTGAGGTACAGCTCCGGCGCAATGCGCAAGAACATCTGCATGTCCAGCGCGTTGTGGTGAGTTTCGAACGGCTTGGCCGCCGCACCGCCCGGAATGGTTTGCAGCATCGGCGTTTCGACTTCCAGGAAGTCACGCTTCATCAGGAAGCTGCGGATGTGCGCAATCACTTGCGAACGCACGCGGAAGGTCTGGCGCACGTCTTCGTTGACGATCAGGTCGACGTAACGCTGGCGGTAGCGCTGCTCGGTGTCGGACAGGCCATGGTGCTTGTCCGGCAGCGGGCGCAGGGATTTGGTCAGCAGGCGCACGTTGGTCATTTCAACGTACAGGTCGCCTTTGCCGGAACGGGCCAGGGTGCCTTCGGCGGCAATGATGTCGCCCAGGTCCCAGGTTTTCACCGCGGCCAGGGTCTCTTCGGACAGGGTTTTACGGTTGACGTAAACCTGGATGCGCCCGGACATGTCCTGAATCACCATGAACGAGCCACGGTTGAGCATGAGACGACCGGCAACCTTGACCGGGATCGCAGCCTCTGCCAGCTCTTCCTTGGTCTTGTCCGCGTACTTCTTCTGCAAGTCTTCGCAGTAGGCGTCGCGGCGGAAGTCGTTGGGGAAGGCCTGGCCCTTGGCGCGCTCGGCAGCAAGCTTTTCCTTGCGCAGGGCGATCAGGGAGTTTTCTTCCTGTTGCAGGGCTTGCGGGTCGAGTTGTAGGTCGCTCATGTCTTTAAAAATTCCATCACAGATTCGTTGCCCCCAGCCTTCGGCTGGGGATCGCTGTAGGGCGTGCCTTACAGCCCTTGTTTCAGGCTCGCCACCAGGTATTCGTCGATGTCGCCGTCGAGCACCTTGTCGCAGTCGCTGCGTTCGATGTTGGTGCGCAGATCCTTGATCCGCGAGGCATCGAGCACGTACGAACGGATCTGGTGACCCCAGCCGATGTCCGACTTGGTGTCTTCCAGGGCCTGGGAGGCGGCGTTGCGTTTCTGCACTTCCTGCTCGTACAAGCGCGCCCGCAACATTTTCATCGCGGTGTCTTTGTTGGCGTGCTGGGAGCGTTCGTTCTGGCAGCTGACCACGGTGTTGGTCGGTACGTGAGTAATCCGTACGGCCGAGTCGGTGGTGTTTACGTGCTGACCACCGGCACCGGAGGAGCGGTAGGTGTCGATGCGCAGGTCCGACGGGTTGATGTCGATTTCAATGTTGTCATCGATTTCCGGCGACACGAACACGGCCGAGAACGAGGTGTGACGACGGTTGCCGGAGTCGAACGGGCTCTTGCGCACCAGACGGTGCACGCCGATTTCGGTACGCAGCCAGCCAAAGGCGTATTCGCCCTTGATGTGCACGGTCGCGCCTTTGATACCGGCGACTTCACCGGCCGACAATTCCATGATGGTCGCGTCGAAACCGCGTTTATCCGCCCAGCGCAGGTACATGCGCAGCAGGATGTTGGCCCAGTCCTGGGCCTCGGTACCGCCGGAGCCGGCCTGGATGTCCAGGTAGGCGTTGTTCTGGTCCATCTCGCCGCTGAACATGCGACGGAATTCGAGCTTCTCGAGGGCTTCGCGCAGGCGCTCCACTTCAAGGGCTACGTCGTCGACGGCGGCCTGGTCTTCTTCCTCGGCAGACATCAACAGCAGGTCCTTGGCATCGGCCAGACCGCTGGACATTTCATCGAGGGTTTCTACGATCTGGGCCAGCGCAGAGCGCTCGCGACCCAGGTTCTGAGCGTACTCAGGGTTGTTCCAGACACTCGGATCTTCAAGCTCGCGATTGACTTCGGTCAGACGCTCATGCTTTTGATCGTAGTCAAAGATACCCCCGAATAGTTTCGGAGCGCTCGGACAGGTCCTTGATACTGTTAAGGATCGGGTTGATTTCCATGGCGGGCAGCACTCGTTGGCGAACTTTTGAAAGCCGGCGAGTATAACGTAATCACGCTGTCAAGGCAGCCCGCCTGGCGGCTTTAGGGGCGAATGGTTTACGGAATAACGCGGGGGGCCCGTAGCAGCTGCCGAGCCCGCGAGGCTGCGTTCGGCGGCGCAGCCGTCGTAAAGTCAGACAACGCGGTCATTCAGGCAAACCGCATACACAGGACTTGCGAGGACTTCGTCCTCGAACGCAGCCTCGCGGGCTCGGCAGCTGCTACAGCGCTACAGTCAGCGGGTTACTCAATTCCCACCTGATTGCGCCCATTGTTCTTCGCCAGGTACAGCCCCTTGTCCGCCGCCAAGATCAATTGCCGGCAGTCGCTGCCCGGCTGCGGGATCACGGTCGACAGGCCGATGCTGATGGTCAGGCACGAACCTTCGGTCGGGAAAACGTGCGGGATCTTCAATCCGACCACGGTCTGGCGCAGTTTTTCCGCCACCAGCCGCGCACCGCCCGGCGAGGTGTTGGGCAAGACCAGGACGAACTCTTCGCCGCCGTAACGGGCCGGCAGGTCCGATGGCCTGGCGCTGGCGTCGCGAATGGCCGTGGCGACTTTGCGCAAGGCTTCATCGCCTTCGAGGTGGCCAAAACTGTCGTTGTAGGACTTGAAATAGTCGACATCGATCATCAGCAACGACAATTGCGTCTGGTCACGCAACGAACGCCGCCACTCCAGTTCCAGGTATTCGTCGAAGTGCCGACGGTTCGACAGCCCGGTCAGGCCGTCGGAGTTCATCAAGCGTTGCAGCACCAGGTTGGTGTCGAGCAACTGTTGCTGGCTGACCCGCAACGCACGGTACGCCGCGTCACGCTGCAGCAGGGTCATGTAGGAGCGCGAGTGATAGCGGATGCGCGCCACCAGTTCGATGTTGTCCGGCAGCTTGACCAGGTAATCGTTGGCCCCGGCGGCAAACGCCGCGCTCTTGATCAGCGGGTCTTCCTTGGTCGACAGGACAATGATCGGAATGTCCTTGGTCGCCGGGTGATTACGGTATTCGCGCACCAGGCTCAGGCCGTCCAGGCCGGGCATGACCAGATCCTGAAGGATCACCGTCGGCTTGATGCGGATCGCCTGGGCGATGGCCTGGTGCGGGTCGGCGCAGAAGTGGAAGTCAATGTTTTCTTCGTTCGACAGACCACGGCGCACCGCCTCGCCGATCATCGCCTGATCGTCCACCAACAACACCATGGCGGCGTTTTCGTCGGTTTTGAAGTCGTCGAGCTGTAATTCATTCATGTGCGGTCACCTGAGTACTGCTTGGGCCACGATTGCTGCTAATGATAGTCATTTTTGGAAAATCTCCAGCAAACGTGGCGCTATCTTGTCCAGCGGGCGGATTTCCACGGCAGCGTCGATGGCTGCGGCCGCCTTGGGCATTCCGTACACGGCACTGCTGTTCTGGTCCTGAGCGATGGTCAGGTAGCCCTGTCGGCGCATGAGTTTAAGCCCCTGGGCGCCGTCACGCCCCATACCGGTCAGTAGAACGCCCACGGCATCACCGCTCCAGTAATTGGCCACACTCTCGAAAAACACATCGATCGACGGCCGATAGATCTCGTTGACCGGTTCGGCGGTGTAGGCCAGCGTGCCGTTTTTCAGCAAGCGGATATGGTGATTGGTACCGGCCAGCAGGATCGTGCCGCTTTGCGGCGGTTCGCCTTCCTGGGCCAGGCGCACGTCCAGGCCGCTGGCGCTGGCCAGCCATTCGGCCATGCCGGCGGCGAACACCTGATCCACATGCTGGACCAGCACGATGGCCGCCGAAAAATCCCGGGGCAGGCCCTTGAGCAGCACTTCCAGCGCCGCCGGCCCGCCAGCGGATGAACCGATCGCCACCAGGTGCTGGCGCGAGGCCGAGTTGCGGTGCGGGCTCGGTGCCGATCGCTCCCGATTGCTGTGGTCACCGATCAACCAGCCAATGTTGAGGATCTTGCGCAGCAGCGGCGCAGCGGCTTCCTGAGGGTTACCAGCGCCCAGCGCCGGGGTATCGACCACATCCAGTGCGCCGTAGCCCATGGCTTCGAACACCCGGTGCACGTTCTGCTGACGGTCGACGGTGACGATGACGATCGCGCACGGGGTCTCGGCCATGATCCGCCGGGTCGCTTCCACGCCGTCCATCAACGGCATGATCAAGTCCATCAGGATCAGATCCGGGGTGTATTCGGTGCAACGTTGCACCGCCTCGGCCCCGTTGCTGGCAACCCAGACCACCTCGTGCGCCGGTTCGAACGCCAGGGCGCGGCGTAAAGCCTCTACCGCCATGGGCATATCGTTGACGATGGCGATTTTCATGCTCGCGCCCCTCCAATGAGCTCAACGACTGCATCCAGTAAGGCGTCATCATGAAAACTGGCCTTGGCTAGATAATAGTCGGCGCCGGCGTCCAGTCCACGACGACGGTCTTCTTCGCGGTCCTTGTAGGACACCACCATCACCGGCAGCGATTGCAGGCGATTGTCGCGACGCAATAAAGACACCAGCTCGATGCCGTCCATGCGCGGCATGTCGATGTCGGTGATCAGCAGATCGAAATCCTCCGAACGCAGGGCATTCCAGCCATCCATACCGTCCACCGCCACGGCGACGTCGTAGCCGCGATTGAGCAGCAACTTGCGCTGCAACTCACGAACGGTCAGCGAATCGTCCACCACCAGAATCCGTTTGCGCGCGGCCTCAACGGCCTGATTGGCGTGCCGGGCAATGCGCTCCAGACGCCCGGTATTGAGCAGTTTGTCCACCGAACGCAGCATGTCTTCGACGTCGACGATCAGCACCACTGAGCCGTCGTCGAGCAAAGCCCCGGCGGAAATGTCCTGTACCTTGCCCAGACGCTCGTCCAGCGGCAGCACCACCAGCGTCCGCTCGCCGATAAACCGCTCGACCGCCACCCCGTAGATCGCCTCGCGCTCGCGCATGACCACGACTTTGAGGGTCTGCGCGCTGTTCTGGCTCGCCGGCCGATGCAACAGCTGACTGGCGGCGACCAGCCCGACATGCCGGCCTTCGTACCAAAAGTGCTGCCGGCCTTCGACCTGCACGATGTCTTCCGGCTCCAGGTCGCACATGCGCTCGATGTGCGCCAGCGGGAAGGCATACGCCTCGTCACCGACTTCCACCACCAGACTGCGCACCACCGACAGCGTCTGCGGCACTTCAAGATGGAAACGACTGCCCGCGCCCGCCGTCTGCTCCAGCACCACGGCGCCGCGCAACTGCCGGACCATGTGCTGAACCGCATCCAGCCCGACGCCGCGCCCGGACACTTCGGTGACCGTGTCCCGCAGGCTGAAACCCGGCAGAAACAGGAACGTCAGCAGCTCTTCTTCGCTCAACTGCGCGGCAGTCTCGGCTGGGGATAACTGCCGCTCGACGATCGTGCGGCGGACCTTTTCCAGGTCGACGCCATTGCCATCATCGCTCAGCTCCAGCACCAGCAGACCGGCCTGATGGGAGGCTCGCAAACGGATCACGCCTTCCTCCGGCTTGCCCGCCAAGCGTCGCTGTTCCGGGGTTTCGATGCCATGATCCACCGCATTGCGCAGCAGGTGTGTCAGCGGCGCTTCGAGCTTTTCCAGTACGTCTCGGTCGACTTGGGTCTTGTCGCCCTCGATCTCCAGCCGCACCTGTTTGCCAAGGTCGCGCCCAAGATCGCGGACCATGCGTACTTGACCGCTCAGCACGTCGGCGAACGGCCGCATGCGACAGGCCAGCGCGGTGTCATACAACACTTGTGCGCGCTGACTGGCGTGCCAGGCGAACTCGTCCAGTTCGGCGTTTTTTTCCACCAGCAATTGCTGGGACTCAGCCAGCAATCGGCGGGCATCGCCCAAGGCTTCCTGGGCTTCGAGGCTCAAGGCATGGTCCTTGAGATGAACGTTGAGGCTTTCCAGCGCCCGCAGGCCATTGCTCTGCATGCGTTTAAGGCGCTGCATGGTGGCCAGGTGCGGCTTGAGGCGCTGGGTTTCCACCAGGGATTTACTCGACAGGTCGAGCAGGCTGTTCAAGCGCTCGGCCGTGACACGCAATACGCGCTCGCCAGTGTCGGTGGCGCGCCTGGTCTTGGACGCAGGCTCAGCGGGCTCTGCCTGAGGTGTTTCAATGAGTGTTTCGACGGGTGTTTCGGCGGCACGAACGGGCGGCTCGACCCTGGGTGTCGACGGTTCGAGCTGAGGTTCTGCCATCGGCAGCGCGATGGGAACAGTCGCCATGTGCTCAAGCAGCCGTCCCATCAAAACAACGTAAGCGTCGATATCCGCAGGCGCCGGAGCATTGTTCGGCGTCGCAATCCGCATCAGCAGATCGGTGCCCTGCAACAGCGCATCAATGTGTTCGGGTCGCAGGTACAGGCGCCCTTCCTGGGCGCTGACCAGGTAATCCTCCATCACGTGGGCGACGCTGACCCCGGCATCGACGCCTACAATCCGCGCCGCGCCCTTGAGCGAATGGGCCGCGCGCATGCACGACTCGAGGTAATCGGCCTGGGTCGGATCACGCTCCAGCGCCAGCAGACCGGCGCTCAGCACCAGGGTCTGGGCCTCGGCTTCCAGGCTGAACAGCTCCAGCAAGGAGGCGTCACGCATTTGGTCGGGGGTCATGTGAGGCTCCGGGTCACGGCAGACAGCAGCTGCTCTTCATCCAGCCAACGCAGGCTGCGACCTTTGAATGGCAAGACTCCGCGGGTGTATTTGGCGCTGGCCTGGGTGCCGGACTGGGACGCGGCATCGAGAATGCGCTCGTCGATGGCGTGAATCCCGTCCACTTCGTCCACCGGCACCACCACCGGCCCGCCGTGGGCGGCGATGATCAGCATCCGCGGCGTTACCCGTGCGCCGGGCGCCACGCTACTGGTGTCGTCGAGCCCCAACAGCTCCACCAAAGACAGGCACGCCACCAAGGCACCGCGCACATTCGCCACGCCGAGCAATGCCCGGGAACGCTGGTGCGGCAAGGAATGGATCGCTTGCAGTGGCGCCACTTCGACCAGGCTGCGAGTGGCCAGGCCCAGCCACTCTTCGCCGAGGCGAAACATCAGCAGCGAGCGGGTTTTCACCTCACTCTCGGCCACCGTGGAGATTTGCCCACGGTCGCCCTGCGACAAGGCGTAGCGGTCGAGCAAGCGCGTGGCGGCAGCCGAATACACCGCGCAATTGCGGCAATGAATGTGCTCGCTCAGCAGCGGACAGGACTGGTCGCCGTGGATACCGATGCGGTTCCAGCAGTCGTCGATGGCCTGGGCATCTTCATGGGTGACGCTCAAGGTGTCGGAGGCGTTCATCGTTTACGCTCACTGTCAGCGGCGCGCTCGCTGCGGGCGGCGCGGGCCTGCAATCGTCTGGCACCCGCCGTGTCACCCTGGGATTGCAACAAGGCAGCCAGGTGCATCAACGCGTCGGGGTGTTGCGGTTCGAGGTACAACGCCTTGCGATAAAAACCCTGGGCCTCCAGGGCACTGCCGGCGACATCGCTGAGCAGCCCCAGCCAATAGAACACTTGGGCCACCGGTTCGTGACTGCGCAAATAACTTTCGCACGCGGTGCGGGCCTCGGCACTTTTGCCTTCATTGGCCAGCGCGGCGATATTCGCCAACAGCGTGGCGGCGTCCGAAGGGGTGGCCGAAGGGGTGGCGGCAGCCTGAGGTATCGGCACGACCGTCGCAAAAGGCCGACTGCGCACAGGCGGCGGAGTCACGCTGCGCAACGGTTGCTGCACTGGCAGCGACATCGGCGTGAAAGTCGCAGGCGGCTCGAGCGCGCTCTGGCGACTGAAGGCAAACGACTGCGGGATACCGATCGAGCGCATGCCGAAACGGCCGAGCAGACTGCCCTCGGCCGGGCCGATAAATAGCACGCCATCGACGTGAGTCAGGCGCTTGAGCACTTCGAATACTTGCTGCTGGGTCGGCTGGTCGAAATAAATCAGCAGGTTGCGACAGAACACGAAGTCATAGGGCGGCTCGTTGACCAGCAAGGTCGGATCCAGCAGGTTACCGACCTGTAAACGCACCTGTTCGAGCACGCGCCCGCTGAGGCGATAGCTATCGTGTTCAGCGGTGAAGTGGCGCTCGCGAAACTCGAGGTCCTGGCCACGAAACGAATTCTTGCCGTACAGCGCGAGCCTGGCCTTTTCCACCGACAGCGGGCTGACGTCCATGCCGTCGACCTTGAACTGGTGCGGCGCCAGCCCCGCATCAAGCAATGCCATGGCGATCGAGTACGGTTCTTCGCCGGTAGAACACGGCAAGCTGAGAATCCGCAGGGCGCGCATGTTGTTGATCGCCGCCAGCCGCTTGGCCGCCAGCTTCGCCAGCGTGGCGAAGGATTCCGGGTAACGGAAAAACCAGGTTTCGGGGACGATCACCGCTTCGATCAGCGCCTGCTGTTCGTCGCGCGAGCCCAGCAAAGTGTGCCAGTACTCATCGGCCGTCCGCGCCCGAACCGCCGTAATGCGCTGGCGCACCGCGCGCTCGATGATCGCCGGGCCGACCGAGCCGACATCCAGGCCGATACGCTCCTTGAGGAAATCGAAAAACCGTTGATCGCTGCTCATCCCTGCTCCTCAAACTGCGCCAGGTCCAGCGGCGGCGAGGGAAACAATAAGGCGCGAACCTGTGCATCCAGTAAATCGGCAACCCGCACCCATTGCAGCAGCCCCTGGGCATCTTCGCGCACCGGGCCGAGGTACGGCGCCTGGCGATTGTCCAGGCCATAAGGCTGAAAGTCCGCCGGGTTGCAGCGCAACGTGTCGGTGACCTGCTCCAGAATCAGCCCGAGCAATTGCGCAGGCGTTGCCTCATCCGGCCGATAGTGCACCAACACCAGCCGCGTGCTGGTGCGGGCCTGGGCCGGTTGGCCAAACGTCAGCGCGCTGAGGTCGATCACCGGCACCACCGCGCCGCGATAGGCGAACACCCCCGCCACCCAGTCTGGCGCCCGGGGAATGGGTTTCAACGGCAGTTGCGGCAGCACTTCGGCCACCTCGATGGCCTGCAAGGCGTAGCGCTCGCTGCCGATGCGGAACACCAGAAACAACGACTGCTTCGCCGGCATCGCCACGCCGCGCCTGGCCGTAAGTTCGCTCATCAGACTTTGAATCGCGAGACACCGCCACGCAGCCCCACGGCCACCTGGCTCAGTTCGTCGATGGCGAAACTGGCCTGGCGCAGGGACTCAACCGTCTGGCTGCTGGCATCGCCCAATTGCACCAGCGCGTGGTTGATCTGCTCGGCGCCGGTGGCCTGGGCCTGCATGCCTTCGTTGACCATCAACACCCGTGGCGCCAGCGCCTGGACCTGATGAATGATCTGCGACAGCTGCTCGCCCACCTGCTGCACCTCGGACATGCCGCGGCGCACTTCCTCAGAGAACTTGTCCATGCCCATGACCCCGGCCGACACCGCCGACTGGATCTCGCGCACCATCTGCTCGATGTCGTAGGTGGCCACGGCGGTCTGGTCTGCCAGACGTCGCACTTCGGTGGCGACCACGGCAAACCCGCGACCATACTCACCGGCCTTCTCGGCTTCGATCGCGGCGTTCAGGGACAACAGGTTGGTCTGGTCGGCGACTTTGACGATGGTCACCACCACCTGGTTGATGTTGCCGGCCTTCTCGTTGAGGATCGCCAGCTTGGCATTCACCAGATCTGCCGCGCCCATCACCGAATGCATGGTGTCTTCCATACGCGCCAGGCCTTGCTGACCAGAACCGGCCAGCACCGAAGCCTGGTCGGCGGCGGCGGAGACTTCGGTCATGGTGCGCACCAGGTCGCGCGAGGTGGCGGCAATTTCACGGGATGTCGCACCGATTTCGGTGGTGGTGGCCGCGGTTTCGGTGGCGGTGGCCTGTTGCTGCTTGGAGGTCGCGGCGATTTCGGTGACCGACGTGGTGACCTGCACCGAGGAACGCTGGGCCTGGGACACCAACGAGGTGAGCTCGGTCATCATGTCGTTGAACCCGGTTTCCACCGCGCCGAATTCGTCCTTGCGATCCAGATTCAGGCGACTGCTGAGATCGCCGGTGCGCATGACTTCGAGGATATCCACAATGCGATTCATCGGCGCCATGATCGCGCGCATCAGCAGCAGGCCGCAGAGGCCGGCGGCGATGATTGCCACCAGCAAAGAGACGCCCATGCTGATTTTGGCGGCCGTCACCGCGTCACTGATGGCCAGCGTGGATTGTTCAGCCAGGGCGTGATTATTTTCAAGAAGGCTGTTCAATTGCATGCGCCCATTGACCCAGGCCGGCGTCAGTTTTTGCTCCAGGGCAAGCACCGCCTGGTCGTACTCTTTGCGCTGATAGAGATCGATAACGTTGTTCATCTCTTTGTTGTAGAGCTGATGACGCACTTCGAACTCCTCGAACAGAGCCCGATCGTCCTCCGTGAAAATGGTTTTACGGTAGTTGGCTATTTGCTCGTTCAAGCGCTCTTCGAAACTTTTGTACATGGTCTGGTCGGCGACGGTCATTTCGCGATGCCCGGAAAGGCCGACAAGCTGTTGGGTGAGGTTAAAACTGTCGACCCACGCACCGCGGATCATCGAACTGTAATACACCCCCGGGACCGCATCGGTGCGAACCGATTCTGCGCCGGCGTCGATCTTCATCAGCCGAGAAAAAGACACCACAACCATCAGCAGCATGATTGCGATAATTACCGCAAAGCTCGCCAAAATGCGTTGGCGCAACGTCCAGTTCTTCACAGTCAGTCCTCGGTGCGGGTCAAATTGCGGGGGAGTATAGCTGAGGGCGATGTTTCATTTATAAGACGCTGAGCATCGTTTCTCATCCCACCAATAAAAAGCACGGACTCGGCAGAAACATCACGTCCCGCATTGGAAATTTGTCGACTGTGACATCGGGCACTAGTCTGGATAAACCCATGACACAGCCCGGCCTCGGTCAGCCTCCCACAAAGCGCACTACGCTAATAACAAGCCACTCGTGGCGAACTACCCCGTTCAACGCTGTCCCGACCCTAATTAAAGAAGAGGGAAACCCCATGTTCGAACACAAGACCGCACTGCTCAGTGCAATCGCCACGGCGCTTCTGGCCAGCGCCAGCCTGCAGGCCGCCGAACCGCTGAAAGCCGTCGGTGCCGGCGAAGGTCAGCTGGATATCGTTGCCTGGCCCGGCTATATCGAACGGGGCGAAAGCGACAAGGCTTACGACTGGGTCAGCGCTTTCGAGAAGGAAACCGGCTGCAAGGTCAACGTCAAGACGGCCGGTACGTCCGATGAGATGGTCAGCCTGATGGCCAAGGGCGGTTACGACCTGGTGACGGCGTCCGGCGATGCCTCCCTGCGCTTGATCGCCGGCAAGCGCGTCCAGCCGATCAACACCGCATTGATCCCCAACTGGAAGAATCTCGATCCGCGCCTGAAGGATGGGCCGTGGTACGTGGTCGACAAGCAAACCTATGGCACCCCGTACCAATGGGGGCCGAATGTGCTCATGTACAACACCAACGTGTTCAAACAGCCGCCGACCAGTTGGAGCGTGATACTCGAAGAGCAGAAGCTGCCCGACGGCAAATCCAACAAGGGCCGCGTGCAGGCGTATGACGGCCCGATCTACATCGCGGACGCGGCGCTGTACCTGAAAACCGCCAAGCCGGAACTGGGCATCAAGGACCCTTACCTGCTTGACGAAAAACAGTACAAGGCCGTTCTCGACCTGCTGCGCGCCCAGCAAAAGTTGATCCACCGCTACTGGCACGACACCACCGTGCAGATGAGTGACTTCAAGAACGAAGGCGTGGTGGCTTCCAGTTCCTGGCCGTATCAGGTCAACGGCCTGATGAACGAGAAACAGCCAGTCGCCTCGACCATCCCCAAAGAAGGCGCCACCGGGTGGGCCGACACCACCATGATGCACGCCGAAGCCAAGCACCCGAACTGTGCTTACAAATGGATGGACTGGTCGCTGACGCCGAAGGTCCAGGGTGATGTGTCCGCCTGGTTCGGCTCGCTGCCGGCGGTCCCGGCGGCGTGCAAGGCAAGCGAACTGCTGGGGGCCGAGGGGTGCAAGACCAACGGTTTCGACCAGTTCGACAAGATCGCCTTCTGGAAAACCCCGCAGGCTGAGGGTGGCAAGTACGTGCCTTATAGCCGTTGGACCCAGGACTACATCGCGATTATGGGAGGCAGGTAATACACCCCCTTGTGGCGAGGGAGCTTTGTGGCGAGGGGGCTTGCCCCCGTTGGGTGGCGAAGCCGCCCTGGAACCAGTCACCGCGGTCTAACAGATAAACCGCGCTCTCCTTTTCAGGGCTGCTACGCAGCCCAATGGGGCGGTGCGGCGGTCCGACAAGCCCCCTCGCCACAGTGAGCATTCCAGCTAAAAAAGCACACCGATTCAGCTTTTTCAGAAGTCCAGGCAGGGGCCGCTGTGATGGGCCCCCGCTTTTTGGGAGCACCGTATCCATGACGCTTGCAGTCCAGTTCACCAACGTTTCCCGTCAGTTCGGTGAGGTGAAGGCCGTTGACCGGGTTTCCATCGACATCCAGGACGGCGAGTTCTTTTCCCTGCTGGGCCCTTCTGGCTCAGGTAAAACCACCTGCCTGCGTCTAATCGCCGGTTTCGAACAGCCGAGCACCGGCTCCATCCGCATCCATGGCTTGGAGGCCGCCGGGCTGCCGCCGTATCAGCGCGACGTGAACACCGTGTTCCAGGATTACGCGCTGTTCCCACACATGAACGTACTCGACAACGTCGCCTACGGTTTGAAAGTCAAAGGCGTCGGCAAGAGCGAACGCCACAAACGCGCCGAAGAAGCCCTCGACATGGTCGCCCTCAACGGCTACGGCGAGCGCAAACCGGTGCAGCTGTCGGGCGGCCAACGCCAGCGTGTGGCCCTGGCTCGCGCGCTGGTCAATCGCCCTCGCGTGTTGTTGCTCGACGAACCCTTGGGCGCCCTCGACCTGAAGCTGCGCGAGCAAATGCAAGGCGAACTGAAGAAGCTGCAACGTCAGCTCGGCATCACCTTTATCTTCGTCACCCACGACCAGACCGAAGCGTTGTCGATGTCCGACCGCGTGGCGGTGTTCAACAAGGGGCGTATCGAACAGGTCGACACGCCGCGCCACCTCTATATGAAACCGACAACCACCTTCGTCGCCGAATTCGTCGGCACGTCCAATGTGATACGCGGTGATCTGGCCCGGCAGTTGAGCGGCAATCCTCAGCCGTTTTCGATCCGCCCGGAACACGTGCGTTTCGCCGAAGGGCCGCTGGCCAGCCATGAAATAGAAGTCAGCGGCGTGCTTCATGACATCCAGTATCAGGGCAGCGCCACCCGCTATGAACTGAAGCTGGAAAACGGCCAGACCCTGAACATCAGCCAGGCCAACGTCCAGTGGCTGGACGTCAGTGCGCAACATCAGCCCGGGCAACGCATCAGCGCTCGCTGGGCACGCGAGGCGATGATTGCGCTGCACGACAATGTTGTAGGCGGGGTATGAGATGGACAGCGTGATCTCTCGAACCCCGGCCAACGGCTCGCCGCTGCGCCGGTTTTCCAACTTGCTGTACCGGCGGCCGAACCTGTATCTGTCGCTGCTGCTGGTGCCGCCGTTGCTGTGGTTTGGCGCGATCTACCTCGGCTCGCTGCTGACCCTGCTGTGGCAAGGCTTCTACACCTTCGATGACTTCACCATGACGGTCACCCCCGACCTGACCCTGGCGAACTTCACAGCGCTGTTCCAGCCATCGAACTTCGACATCATCCTGCGCACCCTGAGCATGGCCATCGTCGTGTCGATCGCCAGTGCAATCGTGGCCTTCCCGATCGCCTACTACATGGCGCGCTACACCAGCGGCAACACCAAGGCGTTTTTCTACATCGCGGTGATGATGCCGATGTGGGCCAGTTACATCGTCAAGGCCTATGCCTGGACCTTGCTGCTGGCCAAGGGCGGCGTGGCCCAGTGGTTCGTTCAGTACCTGAACCTGGAGCCGGTGTTGCAGTTCGTACTCGGGATGCCGGGAGTGGGTGGCAGCACCCTGTCGACCTCGCATCTAGGGCGATTCATGGTGTTTGTCTATATTTGGCTGCCGTTCATGATCCTGCCGATCCAGGCGTCACTGGAACGCCTGCCGCCGTCCTTGCTGCAAGCTTCGGCGGATCTGGGCGCCAAGCCGCGTCAGACCTTCATGCAAGTAATTCTGCCGCTGTCGATTCCGGGGATCGCGGCCGGTTCGATTTTCACGTTTTCACTGACACTGGGCGACTTCATCGTGCCGCAACTGGTGGGCCCACCGGGCTACTTCGTCGGCAGCATGGTCTACGCCCAGCAAGGGGCGATCGGCAACATGCCGATGGCGGCGGCCTTCACGCTGGTGCCGATCGTGCTGATCGCCATTTACCTGTCCATCGTCAAACGCCTGGGGGCCTTCGATGCGCTCTGACGCTTCCTCTCAAGACCGGGCATCCCTGGGCCTGCGCATCGCCGCCTGGGGCGGGTTGCTGTTCTTGCACTTCCCGATCCTGATCATCTTCCTCTATGCCTTCAACACCGAAGACGCGGCGTTCAGCTTTCCGCCCAAGGGCTTCACCCTGAAGTGGATCGCCGTGGCGTTCTCGCGGCCCGACGTACTGGAGGCGATCAAGCTGTCACTGCAGATCGCCGCCATCGCCACGCTGATTGCGCTGATCCTCGGCACCCTCGCCTCGGCGGCGTTGTACCGGCGGGACTTCTTCGGCAAGCAAGGTATTTCGCTGATGCTGATCCTGCCGATTGCATTGCCGGGGATCATCACCGGGATCGCGCTGCTGGCGACCTTCAAGACCCTGGGGATCGAGCCGGGGGTATTCACCATCGTGATCGGTCACGCGACCTTCTGCGTGGTGATCGTCTACAACAACGTCATCGCCCGATTGCGCCGCACGTCCTACAGTTTGATCGAAGCGTCGATGGACCTCGGCGCCGACGGCTGGCAGACCTTCCGCTACATCGTCCTGCCGAACCTCGGCTCGGCGTTGCTGGCTGGCGGCATGCTGGCGTTTGCCCTGTCGTTCGACGAAATCATCGTCACCACCTTCACCGCCGGCCACGAACGCACCTTGCCGTTGTGGCTGCTCAACCAGCTCAGCCGCCCTCGGGACGTGCCGGTGACCAACGTCGTGGCGATGCTGGTCATGATGGTGACCATGTTGCCGATTCTCGGCGCGTATTACCTGACCCGTGGTGGGGAGAGTGTTGCGGGTAGTGGCGGAAAATAACTGACAACTCATTTCCCAATGTGGAAAGCGGATTCTGTAGGAGCGAGGCTTGCCCGAAGGCGTCCTCAAGAACGTCAAAAGCTTCGCGGGCAAGCCTCGCTCCTACAGAGATTCGGTTTCCACAGAGGGAAAACAACAGCTTCGGAGGACAAAGCCATGCAAACCAAACTCTTGATCAATGGCCAACTGGTCGCCGGCGACGGCCCCGCCCAAGCCGTGTTCAACCCGGCCCTCGGTCGCGTACTGGTGGAAATCAACGAAGCCAGCGAAGCCCAGGTCGACGCCGCCGTGCGCGCCGCCGATAGCGCCTTCGAAGGCTGGTCGCAAACCACGCCGAAAGAACGCTCGCTGTTGCTGCTCAAACTCGCCGACATCATCGAAGCCCATGGCGAAGAGCTGGCCAAACTGGAGTCGGACAACTGCGGCAAACCCTACAGCGCCGCGCTGAACGACGAGATCCCGGCGATTGCCGACGTGTTCCGATTCTTCGCCGGGGCCAGCCGTTGCATGAGCGGTGCGCTGGGGGGTGAATACTTGCACGGCCACACCTCGATGATCCGCCGCGACCCGGTCGGCGTGATTGCCTCCATCGCGCCATGGAACTACCCGCTGATGATGCTCGCCTGGAAAGTCGCCCCGGCCCTGGCCGCCGGTAATACCGTGGTGCTCAAGCCGTCGGAACAAACCCCGCTGACCGCCCTGCGCCTGGCCGAACTGGCGTCGGAGATTTTCCCGGCGGGTGTGCTTAACCTGGTGTTCGGTCGTGGTCCTTCCGTTGGCACCCCACTGGTCACCCACCCGAAAGTGCGCATGGTGTCGCTGACCGGCTCCATCGCTACCGGCTCGAACATCATTTCCAGCACCGCCGGCAGCGTCAAACGCATGCACATGGAACTGGGCGGCAAGGCGCCGGTGATCATCTTCGACGATGCCGACATCGACGCCGCCGTGGAAGGCATTCGCACCTTCGGTTTCTACAACGCCGGGCAGGACTGTACTGCCGCTTGCCGCATCTACGCTCAGGCAGGCATCTATGACACCTTCGTCGAGAAGCTCGGCGCCGCGGTCAGCAGCCTCAAGTACGGCTTGCAGGATGATCCGTCGACGGAGCTGGGCCCATTGATCAGCGCCCAACATCGTGACCGCGTAACCGGGTTTGTCGAGCGGGCCATGGCGCAACCGCACATTCGGTTGATCACCGGCGGCAAGCCAGTGGAAGGCAATGGCTTCTTCTTTGAACCGACGGTGCTGGCCGACGCACAACAGGACGACGAGATCGTGCGCCGCGAAGTGTTCGGGCCGGTGGTATCGGTAACCAAATTCACCGATGAAGCGCAGGCGCTGGCCTGGGCCAACGACTCGGACTACGGCCTGGCGTCGTCGGTCTGGACCTCGGACGTCGGCCGCGCCCATCGCCTGTCTGCGCGCCTGCAGTACGGCTGCACCTGGGTGAACACCCACTTCATGCTGGTCAGCGAAATGCCGCACGGTGGTCAGAAACTGTCCGGTTATGGCAAGGACATGTCCATGTATGGGTTGGAGGACTACACGGTTGTGCGGCATGTGATGTTCAAGCATTAAAAGCGAAAAGATCGCGGCCTGCGGCAGTTCTCCTGTAAGCGCTGCCGCAGGCCGCGATCTTTTGCTCAACGGACAAAGCCTTTGTACCTCAAAACCGCGAAACACTCCTCATCGCATCCACCAGATAGCGCATCGCAATCCGGYCACTCTCCGACAGCTCGCGATAGCGCTCCACCAACTTCAACTCCTCCGAACTGAGACGACGCCTTCGCCGCCCGGTGGCCAGGCAGGGAAAGAGTCCTAACATTTCAGTGATGCCTTGTACTTTCGACATGGACGATGTCCTTCTATACGTCAAAGAAAACTGCAAAACCGCATCGCCCTATCACTTTCAGCGGCCGTCTTGTGTGCACTGAACCCACCGGCCTGAAGGGCCGAAACCGGTCATGCCCATAGAATAGAAATTAAATCGGCGCTGAAAAGCGGTTTTTAGAGTAATTAGTCGAAAAAAGCAGATATGCCCTATAAATCAGAAAACGCTGTGAGAAACGTTACCTGACATGTCTTGTTTCATTGCCGCGCTGTCGCGGTGCTATCAATCATTTTTGCTCTGTAATCGAACGGTTTAAGCTATTTGGCATCTCTTTACAGTCCGTTGTGTTTGGCCAAGGCATGTCCGAACCGCTATTTCTGATCCAGCACGTGCCAGGAACGGCGCGGGATTGTTCACGACAGGTTGTACTTATGCATCGCAGGAATTTGCTCAAAGCGTCCATGGCCATCGCGGCTTACACCGGTCTCTCGGCCACCGGCCTGCTGGCCGCAAACGCCTGGGCCGGCAGTGGCACTGCCGATGGCGACGCCCAGGCGTTCGACTTCGAAGCGCTGAAGAGCCAGGCCAAACAGCTCGCCGGCAAGCCGTATCAGGACACCAAACAGGTGCTGCCGCCGACGCTGGCAACCATGACGCCGCAGAACTTCAACGCGATCCGCTACGACGGCAATCACTCGCTGTGGAAGGATCTGAAAGGTCAGCTGGACGTGCAGTTCTTCCACGTCGGCATGGGTTTCAAGCAGCCGGTGCGCATGTACAGCGTCGATCCCAAGACTCGACTGGCGCGCGAGGTGCATTTCCACCCGTCGCTGTTCAATTATGAAAAAACCACCGTCGATACCCAGCAGCTCAAGGGCGACCTGGGATTTTCCGGGTTCAAGCTGTTCAAGGCCCCGGAGCTGGATCAGCACGACGTCTTGTCGTTCCTCGGCGCCAGCTATTTCCGTGCGGTAGACGCCACCGGCCAGTACGGTTTGTCGGCCCGCGGCCTGGCAATCGACACCTACGCCAAGAAGCGTGAAGAATTCCCGGACTTCACCAAATTCTGGTTCGAGACACCGGACAAGGACAGCACCCGCTTCGTGGTGTACGCCCTGCTCGATTCGCCGAGCGCCACCGGGGCCTACCGTTTTGACATCGATTGCCAGGCCGAGCGCGTGGTGATGGAAGTCGACGCCCACGTCAATGCCCGCACCGCCATCGAGCAACTGGGCATCGCACCGATGACCAGCATGTTCAGCTGCGGCACCCACGAACGCCGTATGTGCGACACCATTCACCCGCAAATCCACGACTCCGATCGCCTGGCCATGTGGCGTGGCAACGGCGAGTGGATCTGCCGTCCGCTGAACAACCCGGCCACCCTGCAATTCAACGCCTTCGCCGACACCGACCCGAAAGGCTTTGGCCTGGTGCAGACCGACCATGAATTCGACAGTTATCAGGACACCGTCGACTGGTACAGCAAGCGCCCGAGCCTGTGGGTAGAACCTACAACCGCGTGGGGCGAAGGCTCTATCGATTTGCTGGAAATTCCTACGACCGGCGAAACCCTGGACAACATCGTCGCGTTCTGGACGCCGAAGAAACCGGTCGCCGCCGGTGACTCCCTGAACTACGGCTACAAGCTCTACTGGAGCGCCTTGCCACCGACGGGTACGCCGCTGGCACGGGTCAACGCGACCCGTTCGGGCATGGGCGGCTTTGTCGAAGGCTGGGCACCGGGTGAGCATTATCCTGAAGTCTGGGCACGCCGCTTTGCCGTGGACTTCACCGGCGGCGGGTTGGACCGCTTGCCCGAAGGCGCGGGGATCGAACCGGTGGTGACCTGCTCGAACGGTCAGGTGAAGGATTTCAATGTGCTGGTGCTCGATGACATCAAGGGCTACCGAATCACCTTCGACTGGTATCCGACCAATGACAGCGTGGCGCCGGTGGAGCTGCGGTTGTTCATTCGCACCAATGACCGCACGTTGAGTGAAACCTGGCTGTACCAGTATTTCCCGCCGGCGCCTGATAAGCGCAAGTACACCTGAGGTATTAGACGGGGTCCGGGCCGAACAACCGCCCAATATCCCGAACCAGAAATCAAAAAGCCCCGGTCAACCCGACCGGGGCTTTTCGTTTTTACAGCGGCCTTCAGTCACGCAAATCCGATTCATGAATCGGCTGGTCACGATGAGTGGCCCGTTGGTATTGCGCCGGCCAGATCGCCTTGTGCCCACCCAGATCGTCATCGGCATGCAGCGGCCAATACGGATCACGCAACAACTCCCGGGCGAGGAAGATGATGTCGGCCTGACAGGTACGCAGAATATGCTCGGCCTGGGCTGGCTCGGTGATCATGCCTACCGTGCCGGTGGCAATGCCCGACTCTTTACGTACCCGCTCAGCAAATCGGGTCTGATAACCGGGCCCTGTAGGAATCTCGGCGTTCACCGCCGTACCACCTGACGAAACATCAATCAGATCCACACCCAGGTCTTTCAGGCGTCGCGCCAGCTCCACGGTTTCGTCGGGGTTCCAGCCATCCTCCACCCAGTCGGTGGCCGAAACCCGCACAAACACCGGTAACTCTTCAGGCCACACGGCCCGCACCGCTTCGGTGACTTGCAGCACCAGCCGAATACGATTCTCGAATGAGCCACCGTACTGATCGCGCCGTTGATTGCTCAAGGGCGAAAGAAATTGATGCAGCAGATACCCATGGGCGGCGTGCACTTCGACCACTTTGAAACCGGCGATCAACGCCCGTTTGGCCGAATCGACGAAAGCCTGGACGACCTCGGCGATCTCACTTTCATTAAGCTGCTTGGGTGGTGTGTGCTGGGGGTCGAAAGCGATCGGCGAAGGGCCGACCGGAATCCAGCCGCCATCTTCCGGTTTGACGCTGCCATGCTTGCCCAGCCACGGCCGATGCGTGCTGGCCTTGCGCCCGGCATGGGCCAGCTGGATGCCGGCAACGGCGCCCTGAGCGGCAATGAAACGCGTAATACGTTGCAAGGGTTCGATCTGTTGATCATTCCAGAGACCTAGGTCCTGGGCGGTGATACGCCCATCGGCGGTGACCGCCGTGGCTTCGGTGAATACCAGACCTGCGCCGCCGATCGCGCGGCTGCCGAGATGGACCAGATGCCAGTCATTAGCCAGCCCATCGACGCTGGAGTACTGGCACATCGGTGACACCGCGATGCGGTTAAGCAGGGTCAATTGACGAAGGGTATAGGGTTCAAGCAGCAGACTCATGGGGCACCTCTCAAATCAGTGGGCAGGCTCCAGGGTTCTGTTTGAATAGTCGACGAGTGACAGGAAAAAGGTGCAGCACCCGCCCCCGCGGGCAAAAAATTCGACAAGACGTCACAAGGATAATCAAGCAGTGCTTAGAGCCTAGTCGACATCGCGGGATCAGGGAGGGTTCAAGAAATGAAACACCGCCAATTTGAGGTCAAACCAAAACCACAACAGCAGTTAGACATTATCGCGGTTCGATGTGGGCAATCATCAACTGCACAGTCTCGTTCCCACGAAACTCGTTGAGGTCGAGTTTGTAGGCCAATTCGACCCACTTGATGGTCGGATTCGGCCAGATGTCCCGGTCGATCCCGAAGGCGATGCCATCCAGCTTCACCGAGCCGCATTCACTCTTGAGCACCACTTTGAGGTGCCGCTCGCCAACGACTCGTTGCTCGACCAACTGGAACACCCCGTGAAACAACGGCTCCGGAAAGTGTTGCCCCCAAGGCCCGGCGTGGCGCAGGGCGCGGGCCAGTTCCAGGTGAAACTCCTCGACCGCCAGGGTGCCGTCCGACAGCAGTCGCCCGGTCAGGTCTTCTTCACGCATTTGCCTGCGCACTTCGGCGTCGAAGGCTTGCGCGAACAACGGAAAATTCGCTTCCGGCAAGGTCAGGCCGGCCGCCATGGCGTGGCCGCCGTATTTGCTGATCAGGTTCGGATGTTGCGCCGCGACCACGCTCAAGGCATCGCGAATGTGAAAGCCCTGAACCGAACGCCCCGAGCCCTTGAGCAAGCCATCGCCAGCATCGGCAAAGGCGATAGTCGGACGGAAATAGCGCTCTTTCATACGCGAGGCGAGGATACCGATCACCCCCTGGTGCCACTCGGGATCAAACAGGCACAGACCGAACGGCATCGATTCCACCGGCAGATCCTTGAGCTGAGCCAGCGCCTCGCGCTGCATGCCCTGCTCGATGGATTTACGGTCCTGGTTCATGCCATCCAGCTGAGCCGCCATTTCACGGGCAGCGCCAGCGTCTTCGGTGAGCAGGCACTCGATGCCCAGGCTCATGTCATCCAGCCGCCCTGCCGCGTTCAGACGCGGGCCGAGGATAAAGCCCAGGTCAGTGGAGGTGATGCGCGAATGATCACGCTTGGCCACTTCAAGGATCGCCTTGATCCCCGGCCGCGCACGCCCGGCGCGAATTCGCTCCAGGCCCTGATGCACCAGAATCCGGTTGTTGGCATCCAGCGGCACCACGTCGGCGACGCTGCCCAGCGCCACCAGGTCGAGCAATTCGCCAATGTTCGGCTGCGGCTTGCTCTCGTACCAGCCCAGGCTGCGCAGGCGCGCGCGCAGGGCCATCAGTACATAGAAAATCACCCCGACACCGGCCAGGGCTTTGCTCGGGAACTCGCAACCCGGCTGGTTCGGATTGACGATGGCATCGGCCAACGGCAGCTCGTCGCCGGGCAAGTGGTGATCGGTGACCAGCACCTTGAGTCCGGCCTTTTTCGCCGCTGCCACGCCTTCGACGCTGGAAATGCCATTGTCCACGGTGATCAGCAACTGCGGCTCGCGGGTCAGCGCCACTTCGACGATTTCCGGGGTCAGGCCGTAGCCGTACTCGAAGCGGTTTGGCACCAGATAGTCGACATGCGCCGCGCCCAACAGACGTAACCCCAACATGCCCACGGTACYGGCCGTCGCGCCATCGGCATCGAAGTCGCCAACGATCAGAATCCGCTGACGCTGCTCCAGCGCCGTTACCAGCAAATCCACCGCCGCCTCGATGCCCTTGAGCTGCTGGRACGGAATCAGCCGCGCCAGGCTCTTGTCCAGTTCAGCCTCGGACTGCACGCCCCGCGCCGCGTAAAGGCGGGTCAGCAGCGGTGGAATATCACCGAGGAATGGCAGGGTGTCGGGCAACAGGCGAGGTTCGATGCGCATGGGGTGACAGGTGCTTCTCTTGAATACGTAGGATAAAACCGGGTGACGCGGCCAAGCGGCGAATAATCAGCCGCGTTCGCCGGCCAGCCATTGCAACTGGACTTCGTGCTGACCACGGTCGTCGGTGACGAAAATCGTTCCTTCGCTGATCATCACGTCCCACTTGATAACGCGCGGCATGTCCTTGGCCAGGGTTTCCAGCACTTCCTGGGGCACGGCGGCGATGTTGACGTTTTTCAGGGTCTTGATCGCCGGGATCACTTTGCCTTCCCAGACACGCAGGCTGCCGTAGGCCAGCAGGCTGGTGCGTTCGGTGCGGCGCGAGCACCAGGTCAGGCGGTCGGCGTCTGGCTGGCCGACTTCGATCCAGTGCAGGACACGGTCGTCCAGGCTCTTTTCCCACAGCGCCGGCTCATCCACGTCTGACAGACCGCGGCCAAAAGACAGCTGCTCGTTGTACCAGAAGGCGTAGGCCAGCAGCCGCACGGTCATGCGCTCTTCGGTTTCCGAAGGGTGACGGGCGATGGTCTGCTTCACGTTCTCGTAGACGCTGCGGTCGAGGTCGGTGAGGTTCAGTTCAAACTTGTAGGTCGTGGACGGCTGGGCCATGAACGGGCTTCTTGATACGGGGAAAGGCGGCAAGTCTAACCGATGCAAGAGGGCAATCAACGAATTGAAGGCGAATCAACTTTGGGCGATGGATGTCGGCCTATGATAAAACGCTGTATTCGCTCAGCCTTTGTCCTACAGGATTTCGCATGCCGTTCTCCAATAAACCGCTCTCGGGTCTGAAAGTCATCGAATTGGGTACGTTGATTGCCGGGCCGTTTGCCTCGCGTATTTGCGGCGAATTCGGCGCCGAAGTGATCAAGATCGAGTCACCGGACGGCGGTGATCCGTTGCGCAAATGGCGCAAGTTGTATGAAGGCACCTCGCTGTGGTGGTTCGTTCAGGCGCGCAACAAGAAATCCCTGACCCTGAACCTGAAACACCCCGATGGCCTGGCGATCCTGAAACAGCTGCTCAGTGAAGCGGACATCCTGATTGAGAATTTTCGCCCCGGCGTGCTGGAAAAGCTCGGCCTGGGCTGGGAAGTCTTGCACGCACTGAACCCGAAACTGGTGATGGTGCGGCTCTCGGGCTTTGGCCAGACCGGCCCCATGAAAGATCAGCCGGGCTTCGGTGCGGTCGGTGAGTCCATGGGTGGCCTGCGCTACATCACCGGGTTCGAGGACCGGCCGCCAGTGCGCACCGGGATTTCCATCGGCGACTCGATTGCCGCGCTCTGGGGCGTGATCGGCGCACTGATGGCCTTGCGTCATCGCGAGGTCAACGGCGGTTTGGGGCAAGTGGTGGACGTGGCGCTGTATGAAGCGATCTTCGCCATGATGGAAAGCATGGTCCCGGAGTTCGATGTGTTCGGCTTCATCCGCGAACGCACCGGCAACATCATGCCGGGCATCACACCCTCCTCCATCCACACCAGCGCCGATGGCAAACACGTGCAGATCRGCGCCAACGGCGATGCGATCTTCAAGCGATTCATGCTGATCATCGGCCGCGAGGATCTGGCCAACGACCCAGTGCTGGCCAGCAACGACGGGCGTGACAGCCGTCGCGACGAGATTTACGGGGTGATCGATCGCTGGGTCAACTCACTGCCACTGGACGCGGTGATCGAGCAATTGAACCAGGCCGACGTTCCCGCCAGCCGGATCTTCAGCGCCGAAGACATGTTCAGCGATCCGCAATACCTGGCCCGGGAAATGTTCCTGCAAGCCAAGCTGCCCGACGGCAAGGACTTCAAGATGCCCGGCATCGTACCGAAGCTTTCCGAGACACCCGGCACCTCGGAATGGGTCGGGCCGCAGTTGGGTGAACACAATGCGCAAGTCCTCCACGATCTGGGCTACGACCCGGCACAGATCGCACGACTGCGTGAAGACGGGGCCATCTAAGCTGAATCGCCTGCTTTCATCTGTCCTCGATTACGCCGGCATCGGGCGCCTGCTGGCGGCGCTCGGGCTGTTGTCGGGCCTGATATCCCCGGCCCTGGCGCAACCTAAGGAGCATTTGTTCTGGCTGTTGCGCGACCTGCCGCCACTGACGATCTTCGAAGGCCCGAAAAAAGGCCAGGGCGTCATTGACCAACTGATGCCCCTGCTGATCGCCGGTATGCCGCAGTACGAACATACCCTGATACGGGTCAATCGCGCCCGCGGCATGCAGATGCTTCACGAAGAATCCTTTACCTGCGACCCCTCGCTGGTCTGGAGCAGGGAGCGCGAACAGTGGATCACGTATTCCATTCCGGCCTTCCGGGTGGTCAGCAATGGGCTGGTGATCCGACGTGAAGATCGGTCGGTGCTGGAGCCGTTTCTTTCCAACGGTGAAGTCGATCTGGCGGCCCTGTTGGCCAGCGGTCGACAGAAAGTCGGTGTGATCGCCGAGCGCCGTTACGGTGAGTTCCTCGACACACTGCTGCAACAGGCGCCAGCCGGCGCGCTGACGCCCCACTATGGCAATGACGCCCTCGGCAGCCTGCTGCAGATGCAACGCTTGGGTCGTTTGCAGGTGGTATTGGGTTACTGGCCGGAAATCCGCTATCAGGCCCATCAGGAAAACCTGGCCGATGAGCAACTGGAGTTCTACCCGGTCAAAGGCACGGGCAACTACATGCCCGTGTACATCGGTTGCTCGAATACGCCCCTGGGTCGACAGGCGATCAGTGAAATCAACCGACTATTGCGCGCCCTGCCCCGCGAGCACCTGGACCCGTTGTATGCCGACTGGCTCGACCCGCAAAGACGCAAGAATTACCTGGAAGAAACCAAGGCCTTTTTCGAGCATCAGGCCACGCAATGACAAATCGCAGGCAAAAAGAAACCCCGAGAAGTGGGGAGACAACTCGGGGTTAAACGTGGCCTGTATTACAGACCCGTAGCAGCAAGCTACAAGCACCGGAGCACAATGCTTGATCCTGCCGTCACATGGTCTGACTGACCTTGGCGCAGGAAGGTTCCCACAAAAAACACTTCAATTTCGGCTGGCCAGGCGCTTGTCCTGAGCAGCATTGCGCAACGCCGCGATAACACAGGGCTCCAGGCGTCCTTCAGCGATCAGCACGTCACGGTGCAAGCCGTCGACGACATCCGTCAGCAGACGTTTATCGGTTAACTGGGCCTGATTGAACAGCCGTTCGACCACGATAGCGCCGGTCGCACTCTTGAGCGTCACCAGGCATTCGCCATGGGCACCCGATGGGGTCAACGTGACTTGGTACGGGCTCAGAGCCTCGCCGAGCAATAGACTGATACTTTCCATCTCGATCACCACTCAATAGTCCGCAAACAAAGTGCCTGGGGCGTATCCACAGTAAATGACCCCAGGCCCGAGAAGAAAGTTCTGGATTCCAACGGCAGGCGCACCGGCGCCTCTGGTGGATAAAGCATGCCCGGAAAAGATGACAGTAAAAAAACAGCCGCGTTTAAACCCTTTYACCCGAGACGCATTCCTTGTAGCAGCTGCCGAAGGCTGCGTTCGGCTGCGCAGCAGTCGTGAATCCAGGCCACGCGGTGCTTCAGTCAGACCTTGCAAGCAGGTTTTACGACTGCTGCGCAGCCGAACGCAGCCTCGCAGGCTCGGCAGCTGCTACAGGCATTGCGCTTTACGCCTGCCTTGTCCGCTTGGCCAGATCGGTCCATCCGCCCAGCAGTCCTCGCAATTGACCGTCGGCACTGTAAAACGGCACCGTCCACTGATAGATGTCCCTGACGCCGTCCTTGAACATCAACTGACGTTCGCTGAAGCGGGTCTTGCGCGTACCGAGCTGGGCCATGAACTCGGCGTGCAGTTGCTCGGCGGTTTCTTTGGGCAAGACATCGAGTTCGATCAGTCGACGCCCCTGAATCTGGTCGAAACGGGTCGACAACCCCTCTTCATAACTCTTGTTGCACATGATCAAGCGCCCCTCCAGATCACGCACGAACATCGGATCGGGCATGGCGTCTATCAAGGCATGCTGGAAGGCGAGCTGGTCATTGAGATCTTTTTCCGCGTCCCGACGTTGCTGGATCAACACCGTGAGTCGCCGGTTCCACAGCAGGGATAGCAGCGCAAAAACACTGGCGAAAAAAACGCTCCAACAGCCCCATTCGGTTATTTGCTGCCAGGTCGAAGGTGTCTGTACGGGAACAATGCCATCGAGCCACTTCAAGCGAATCGCGCGTAATTCGGCAGGCGGAAACGCTTCGAGCGCCTTGTTGAGGATGCTCAACAATTGCGGCTGCCCTTTGCGTAGCGCCAGATGATCAGCTTCCCATTTACCCTCCACCGTATCGCCCACCTTGAGCTGCCCTGACGGATAGAGCTGCGCCCCGGTTTCATTCTCGATGGTGGCGTAGGCTTCGCCGCTTTCGACCAGCGCCCTGGCCTCGGCGTAGGTTTTGACCGAACGCAGCTCGATGGACGGATAGTCGCGACGAATGGTCGCCTCCAGCGCATGCCGGGCTGGCAGCACCAGTACTCTTTTCGACAGCTGCTGCATGGATTGCACCGCTGGCGCGCCCGCTCGCCCGACGAACACCCAGCCCGCACCACCGAACGCATGACTGAAATCCAGGAACTCCTTGCGCTCCTCACTCATTGCCAGTGTGGTGCTAATGTCTGCCGCGCCGCTTTCCAGCCGCTCCAGCAATTGATCGGTGGAAAACGTCTCTTCATGGAGGAACTTCAGCCCTGTCATGGCGCTGATGCGGTTGAGCACATCGTTGTTCAACCCGCTCCAGTGTCCATGCTCATCCTTGAACAGATACAACGGGTACTGCGCCGACGCGACGGTGACCGTCGGATGTTCCGCAATCCATTGCAGCTCCTGAGCGTCTAGCCCGATAGCGGCCTCGGCGACCGCCCCCCGGGGCTCATAAGCCGCCAATTGCGCCGCCAGCCCCCATTGAGCAACGCTCATGGCGCCGACCAGAAATATCCAGCACGCAGCTGGTTTAAACCCTCTAAAAAACAGCATTGCCACTTCCTTGGTGATCGTCTCGCCCGCCCTTCATGGGCGGCTCTTCATTTACGAAACCCGACAAGTGTGGCATGCAGAAATGAGAAAGCCCGTCAGGAGACGGGCTTCAAAATGTGACAGCTTTTACCGGTTACAGTGGCTTGCCGCGGTTGCCATGCTGACTGACAAAGGCCTGCACGGCTTTCAGGTCATTCGGCAACACGGTGCAACGCTCGTCTCGCTCAAACAAATCAGAAAGATGTGCAGGTAGTTCGAGTGCTTTTCCTACACCGGCTTTTTCCACCGCGTCCGGGAATTTGACCGGATGAGCCGTGCCCAGGATCACCATCGGGATATCCAGGCTGCGACGGCATTCGCGCGCGGCCTTCACGCCGATGGCGGTGTGCGGGTCCAGCAGCTCGCCGGTTTGCTCGAAGACTTCGGCAATGGTTTCGCAGGTTTGGGCGTCATCCACGGCCAGCGAATCGAACAGCTTGCGCGCCTCGGTCCAGCGTTCCTGCTCGACGCTGAAACCGCCGCCCTGCTTGAAGGTGTCCATCAAACCGGCAATCGCCGCGCCGTTGCGACCGTGCAGGTCGAACAGCAGGCGTTCGAAGTTCGACGAGACCATGATGTCCATGGACGGCGACAGCGTGGCGTGCAGGGTTTCCTTGACGTACTGATTGCCGCTCATGAAGCGGTGCAGGATGTCGTTGCGGTTGGTGGCGACGATCAACTGGTTGATCGGCAGGCCCATGTTGCGCGCCAGGTAACCGGCGAAGATATCGCCGAAGTTGCCGGTCGGCACCGAGAACGATACCGAACGCGCCGGGCCACCCAGTTGCAGGGCTGCGTGGAAGTAGTAAACGATCTGGGCCATGATCCGCGCCCAGTTGATCGAGTTCACCGCTACCAGGCGAGTGCCCTTGAGGAAGCTCTGGTCGGCGAAGCTCGCCTTGACCATTTCCTGGCAGTCATCGAAGTTGCCTTCGATGGCGATGTTATGGATGTTCTCGCCGAAGATGGTGGTCATCTGGCGACGCTGCACTTCGGACACGCGGTTGTGTGGGTGCAGGATGAAGATGTCGACGTTTTCGCAATGCTTGCAGCCTTCGATGGCCGCCGAACCGGTGTCACCGGAGGTAGCGCCGACGATCACCACGCGCTCACCGCGCTTTTCCAGCACATAGTCGAGCAGGCGACCGAGCAGTTGCAGGGCGAAGTCCTTGAACGCCAGGGTCGGGCCGTGGAACAGCTCCAGCACCCATTCGTTGCTGTTCAGCTGACGCAACGGCGCAACGGCGTTGTGGGAAAACACGCCGTACGTTTCTTCAAGAATCTTTTTGAAATCGGCATCGGGGATGCTGCCGGTGACGAACGGGCGCATCACCCGGAAGGCCAGTTCGTGATACGGCAGGCCGGCCCAGGAAGCGATTTCTTCCTGAGTGAAACGTGGCAGGTTTTCCGGGACGTACAGACCGCCGTCGGTGGCTAGACCGGCCAGCAGGACGTCTTCGAAATTCAGGGCCGGTGCCTGGCCGCGGGTACTGATGTAACGCATGACTGACTCCAATGGACAGTGTTCGCAATGCCGGGCCCGCGTGCGGGCCCGGTGAACGATAACGGCTTAGTTCAGGTGCTCGACGCGGATCCGTACAACCGGACCGACCACGCCCGCCAAGGCTTCCAGGGCAGCGATCGCATCGTTGATGTGCTGTTCCAGCACGCGATGGGTCAGCAGGATCATCGGCACCAGGCCGTCGTGTTCCTCGACTTCCTTCTGCATGATCGATTCGATGTTGATGCCGCGCTCCGACAGGATGCTCGCCACCTGGGCCAACACGCCCGGATGGTCCTTGGCCTGAATGCGCAGGTAGTAAGCGCTTTCGCAGGCTTCGATCGGCAGGATCGGGTGGGCCGACAGCGAATCCGGCTGGAAGGCCAGGTGCGGTACACGGTTTTCCGGGTCGGAGGTCATGGCGCGAACCACGTCCACCAGATCGGCGATTACCGACGAAGCGGTCGGTTCCATACCGGCGCCAGCACCGTAGAACAGAGTCGAACCGGCAGCATCACCGTTGACCATCACCGCGTTCATCACGCCGTTGACGTTGGCGATCAGGCGATCGGCCGGGATCAGCGTCGGGTGCACGCGCAACTCGATACCGGCCGCGGTGCTGCGCGCCACGCCCAGGTGCTTGATGCGATAGCCCAGCGCTTCGGCGTAGTTCACGTCAGCGGTGGTCAGCTTGGTGATGCCTTCGGTGTAGGCCTTGTCGAATTGCAGCGGAATGCCGAACGCGATGGACGCCAGGATCGTCAGCTTGTGGGCGGCGTCGATGCCTTCGACGTCGAACGTCGGGTCGGCTTCGGCGTAACCCAGGGCCTGCGCTTCGGCCAGCACGTCTTCGAAGGTCCGGCCTTTTTCACGCATTTCGGTAAGGATGAAGTTACCGGTGCCGTTGATGATGCCGGCCACCCAGTTGATACGGTTGGCGGACAGGCCTTCACGGATCGCCTTGATCACCGGAATGCCGCCGGCCACGGCCGCTTCGAACGCAACGATCACGCCCTTCTCGCGAGCCTTGGCGAAAATTTCATTACCGTGAACGGCAATCAGTGCCTTGTTCGCGGTGACCACATGCTTGCCATTCTCGATGGCCTTGAGTACCAGCTCGCGGGCAACGGTATAGCCGCCCATCAGCTCTATGACGATGTCGATCTCAGGGTTCGTGGCCACTTCGAAGACATCGTTGGTAATCGCAATACCGGTCGTCTGGAACTGAGGCTTTGGCGTGCGCATGGCAATTTGTGCCACTTCGATTCCACGCCCGGCACGACGAGCAATTTCCTCGGCGTTGCGCTGAAGTACGTTGAAGGTACCGCCACCGACGGTCCCTAACCCACAGATGCCTACTTTGACCGGTTTCACTGTGAACTCCCCATAAAACGGCCGACTCGAGGCCGGCCGTGAAAACAGCCGCAGGTTCGCGGCTCTCTATTGATGGCCCGGCAAATGCTGCCGCCGGACCACGCTCGTCAAAGGCTGGCCGTGACGATGCGAATTTACTTCGCGCCCAGTGCCAGTTTGGCGACTTGTGGCGCAGGCTGGTAGCCCGGAATGACCTGACCGTCAGCCAAAACGATGGCCGGTGTACCGTTCACGCCAATCGACTGACCGAGGGCAAACTGCTTGGACACCGGGTTATCGCACTTGGCGGCCTTGATTTCCTTGCCATCGACCATTTTGTCCATGGCGGCTTTCTTGTCTTTCGAACACCACACGGCTTGCAGTTGCTCGTCACCCGGCGAGCCCAGGCCCTGGCGCGGGAACGCAACATAACGCACTTCGATGCCGCGTTTGTTCAGCTCAGGCACTTCGGCGTGCAGCTTGTGGCAATACGGGCAAGTGGTGTCGGTGAACACGGTGATGTGCGACTTGGTTTCGCCGATGGCCGGGTAGACCACGGTTTCAGCCACAGGAATGCCATTGATCAGTTTGGCAATGCCCAGGCGTTCGGTCTTCTCGGTCAGGTTGACCGGTTTACCGTCCTTGAGCTGGAACAGGTAGCCCTGAACCACGTATTGGCCGTCGGCGCTGGCGTAAAGCACGCGGCTGCCCTTGAGCTTGACTTCGTACAGACCTGGCAGCGGGCTGGCGGTGATGGTTTCGACCGGCACGTCGAGCTGGAGGTTTTCCAGGCTTTTACGAATGGCTTGGTCGGCCGCGTCATCGGCGACGGCAAAGGTGCTGACCAACGCAATGGCTGCAGCGGCGAAAATCTGGGTCAGACGCATGAGAACTCCTGAAGGCGGACAAATGGGACGATCAGAACGCCCGTGCCGAAACACCGGGTCATAACCGCCCATCGTGCAAACCGGCAAAGCCTACCACATAAGGCCCGTGTGGCGAGGGGGCTTGCCCCCGTTGGGTTGCGAAGCAGCCCCTCTTTGGCGATCCCTATCCGACATATGGACCGAGGCGTGAGGCTTGACGACTGCTGCGCAGCCGAATGGGGGGCAAGCCCCCTCGCCACAGGGTTTGTAACCATCCCGCATTGATTAGCCTCTGGGGTGATGCTTGGCATGCAGATCCTGCAAGCGCGCCCGGGCGACGTGAGTATAGATCTGGGTGGTGGAGAGATCGCTGTGGCCGAGCAACATTTGCACCACCCGAAGGTCGGCACCGTGGTTGAGCAGGTGCGTGGCGAAGGCATGACGCAAGGTATGCGGCGACAGCGACTTGCCGATCCCGGCGACCTTGGCCTGGTGCTTGATGCGATGCCAGAAGGTCTGGCGGGTCATCTGCTCACCGCGCAGGCTGGGGAACAGCACATCGCTGGGACGCCCGCCCAGCAACTCGCCACGGGCATCGCGCATGTAACGCTCGACCCAGACAATCGCCTCCTCGCCCATCGGCACCAGCCGTTCCTTGCTGCCCTTGCCCATCACCCGCAGCACGCCTTGGCGCAGGTTGACCTGTTCCAGCGTCAGGCTGATCAGCTCCGTCACCCGCAAGCCACACGCGTAAAGCACCTCAAGCATGGCGCGATCACGCTGACCGATGGCCTCGCTCAAGTCCGGCGCGGCCAGCAAGGCCTCCACATCGGCTTCCGACAAGGATTTAGGCAATGGCCTACCCAGTTGCGGCATATCCACGCGCAGGGTCGGATCGACGGCAATCAGCTTTTCCCGCAGTAAATAGCGATAAAAACCACGCACACCGGAAAGGAATCGCGCCGTAGAACGGGGTTTGTAGTTTTGCTCCAGGCGCCAGGCCAGGTGATCGAGGATCAACTCGCGCCCGGCGTTGATCAGCTCCAGGCCCTTCTCCTGCAACCAGCCGTTGAACAAAGCCAGGTCGCTGCGATAGGCATCGCGGGTGTTATCGGAAAGGCCTTTCTCCAGCCACAGGGCGTCGAGGAACTGGTCTATCAGGGGATGATCGATGGCAGGCATGGGGGCTCAGGACTGGCGGGCAAAAGGCCGCAAAAATGAAGAGTCTTGCATAACACGTTGAAGGTGACACATGAAATTCGGGCACAAAAAAAGCATCCCTTGCGGGATGCTTCTTTTTGAGTAGACGCTCAGCTCATTACCGGGCCGGTTCGTTCTGCCCCAGGATCAGCTTGCCATCCTTGTCGACCGGAATCTGATTGCCCGGATCGCGATCCATCCGCACCTTGCCTTCCTTGCCGTCCAGCGAATAACGAACGTCGTAGCCTACGACCTTGTCGCTGATGTCATTGACCGTGTTACAGCGAGTCTGAGTCGTGGTGTAGGTGTCACGCTCCTGCATGCCTTCCTGCACCTTGTTACCCGCATAACCGCCGCCGACCGCACCGGCCACTGTGGCGATTTTCTTGCCTGTACCGCCGCCGATCTGATTGCCCAACAGGCCACCAGCCAGGGCGCCGACCACCGTACCGGCGATCTGGTGTTGGTCTTTCACCGGCGCTTGCCGGGTCACCGTAACGTCCTTGCACACTTCACGTGGAGTCTTGATTTGTGTCTTGACCGGTTCAACGGCCAGCACTTGTGCATACTCAGGGCCGCTTTTAACCAGTTTGTAGGTGGCAACAGCACCACCGGCAGTCACACCGACAGCACCCAATACCGCACCAACCAGCAACGACTTGTTCACATGAACCTCCTGGCTATAACAGACGGGACAAACCCGCGCTTCTCCCAGCCTTGGAGCATGAAAAAAGGCGCGAGTTCAACACTCGCGCCTTCTCGGCTTGCAGCAGGAAAAAGATAACCGTTATGGGCGGTCGTCGACTTCCTTCTCGCTCGTCGCCACAGGAATCAGGTCTTCGCTGTTCAGGTTCAGCCAGATCAGCACCACGTTCGCGATGTAGATAGAGGAGTAAGTACCCGCCAGAACACCGATGAACAGGGCAATGGAGAAACCGAACAGGTTGTCGCCACCGAAGAACAACAGGGCCGCGATCGCCAGCAAGGTGGAGATCGACGTCGCCATGGTCCGCAGCAGGGTTTGCGTGGTCGAGATGTTGATGTTCTCGATCAGGCTGGCCTTGCGCAGGACGCGGAAGTTCTCACGAACCCGGTCGAATACCACGATGGTGTCGTTGAGCGAGTAACCGATGATCGCCAGTACCGCCGCCAGCACCGTCAGGTCGAAGGTGATCTGGAAGAACGACAGGATACCGACGGTCACGATCACGTCGTGGATCAAGGACACGATCGCACCGACCGCAAACTTCCACTGAAAGCGGAAAGCCAGGTAGATCAGGATGCCGCCCAGCGCCATCAGCATGCCGAGGCCGCCCTGGTCGCGCAGTTCTTCACCCACCTGCGGGCCGACGAACTCGACACGCTTGACCTGAGCCGGGTTGTCGCCGCCGACTTTCTGCAGCGCTTCAGCCACCTGGTGACCCAGTTGCGGATCTTCGCCAGGCATGCGCACCAGAAGATCGGTAGTCGCACCGAAGTTCTGCACGATGGCTTCGTGATAACCGGCTGTAGCCAGTTGCTCACGCACCTTGGTGACATCGGCCGGACGCTCGTAGGTCAGCTCGATGAGCGTACCGCCGGTGAAGTCCAGGCCCCAGTTCATGCCCTTATGAAAGACACTGAACATTGCCAGCGCGGTAAGGAACAATGTGACGCCGAACGCAAAGTTGCGAACGCCCATGAAGTTGATTGTACGTAACATGGCAGCCCCTTAAATCCACAACTTCTTGAAGTCACGACCGCCGAAGATCAGGTTGACCATCGCGCGGGTCACCATGATGGCCGTGAACATCGAGGTAAAGATCCCGAGGGACATGGTCACGGCGAAACCCTTGACCGGGCCGGTGCCCATGGCAAAGAGAATCCCGCCCACCAACAAGGTTGTCAGGTTGGCGTCGAGAATCGCGGTGAATGCCCGGCCGAAGCCTTCGTTGATTGCCCGTTGTACGGTCATGCCGGCCGCGATCTCTTCACGTATCCGCGAGAAGATCAGGACGTTGGCGTCGACCGCCATACCCATGGTCAATACGATACCGGCGATACCCGGCAGGGTCAGCGTTGCACCCAGCAGCGACATCAAGGCCAGCAGCATCACCATGTTCACTGCCAGCGCAACGGTGGCGATGAGGCCGAAGAAGCGGTAGATGGCCATGATGAACAGCGAGACAAACAGCATGCCCCACAACGATGCATCGATACCTTTGGTGATGTTGTCGGTACCCAGGCTTGGGCCAATGGTGCGCTCTTCAGCGAAGTACATCGGAGCCGCCAGACCACCGGCACGCAGCAGCAGCGCCAGCTCGGACGATTCGCCCTGGCCGTTCAGGCCAGTGATGCGGAACTGGGCACCCAGCGGCGACTGGATGGTCGCCAGGCTGATGATCTTCTTCTCTTCCTTGAACGTCTGAACCGGCACGTCTTTCTCGACGCCGTTGACCACTTGCTTGACGTAAGTGGTGACCGGACGCTGTTCGATGAAGATCACCGCCATGCTGCGACCGACGTTGCTGCGAGTCGCACGACTCATCAGCTCGCCACCGTGGCCAYCCAGACGGATGTTCACTTCTGGCGTACCGTGCTCGCCGAAGCCGGCCTTGGCGTCAGTCACCTGGTCGCCGGTGATGATCAGGCCACGCTCGATCAGAGCCGGAGGACGCTTGCCTTCACGGAACTCGAATTCCTCGGAAGTGGCTTTCGAAGCGCCAGGCTCAGCCGCCAGACGGAACTCCAGGTTGGCCGTCTTGCCGAGGATACGCTTGGCTTCTGCGGTGTCTTGCACGCCCGGCAGCTCAACCACGATGCGGTTGGCGCCCTGGCGCTGAACGATAGGTTCGGCAACACCCAGCTCGTTGACGCGGTTACGTACCGTGGTCAAGTTCTGCTTGATGGAGTATTCGCGGATTTCCGCCAGCTTGGCCGGGGTCATCGCCAGACGCAGTACCGGTTGGCCATTGAGGTCGGCCGGAACAATGTCGAAATCGTTGAAGTTCTTGCGGATCAGCGCACGGGCCTGTTCGCGGGAGTCTTCATCAGTGAAGCCCAGCTGAATGGCACCGCCCAGTTGCGGCAGGCTGCGATAGCGCAGTTTCTCTTTGCGCAACAGGCTCTTCACATCGCCTTCGTAGACTTTCAGGCGTGCGTCGAGGGCTTTGTCCATGTCCACTTCCAGCAGGAAGTGCACACCACCGGACAAGTCCAGACCCAGCTTCATCGGGTGCGCGCCCAGGCTGCGCAGCCATTGCGGGGTGGTTTGCGCCAGGTTCAGTGCAACGACGTAGTCATCGCCCAATGCCTTGCGCACAACGTCTTTGGCTGGCAACTGGTCTTCGGCCTTGACCAGGCGAATCAGACCGCCCTTGCCGTTTGCCGCCAGCGTGGCCGCCTTGACGTTGATCCCGGATTCCTTGAGCGCGGTGCTCACACGGTCCAGATCAGCCTGATTGACTTGCAGCGCAGTGCTTGCACCGCTGACCTGAATGGCCGGGTCGTCAGGATATAGATTGGGAGCGGAATAAATCAGACCGACCGCCAGCACCGCCAGGATCAGAATGTATTTCCACAGAGGGTATTTGTTCAGCATCACGCCGCCCGCTTATGACGCGGGGCGCCTTGCGCGCCCCGTCGATTGAGTAGAAGTTGTAACTTAGATCGCTTTGAGCGTGCCTTTTGGCAGCGTGGCGGCGATGGCGCCTTTCTGGAACTTCATTTCAACGGTGTCGGAAACTTCCAGAACCACGAAGTCGTCGGACACTTTGGTGATTTTGCCGGCGATACCACCGGTGGTCACAACTTCGTCACCTTTTTGCAGGCTGCTCAGCAGGTTCTTCTGCTCTTTGGCGCGCTTGGCCTGTGGACGCCAGATCATCAGGTAGAAGATGACCAGGAAACCGACCAGGAAAATCCACTCAAAGCCGCCGCCCATCGGGCCTGCCGCAGGTGCAGCAGCGTCAGCCATGGCATTAGAGATAAAAAAGCTCATTTAGCACTCCAGTTGCAAATGTTGAATCTTGGGGTCAGAAAACTCAGTCCAAAGGCGGAACAGGCAACCCGCGTTTGGCGTAGAAGGCATCGACAAAGGCGGCCAATGTACCCTGTTGAATAGCCTCGCGCAAACCAGCCATAAGCACTTGATAATGGCGCAAGTTATGGATGGTATTGAGCATGCTTCCCAGCATTTCGCCGCACTTGTCCAGGTGATGCAGATAAGCGCGGGAGAAGTTCTGGCAGGTATAGCAATCGCAGGTCGGATCCAGCGGCGAATCATCATGGCGATGGAACGCGTTACGGATCTTCAGCACGCCTGTATCAATGAACAGATGCCCGTTGCGGGCATTACGGGTTGGCATCACGCAATCGAACATGTCCACACCGCGGCGCACACCCTCAACCAGATCTTCCGGTTTGCCAACGCCCATAAGGTAACGAGGTTTGTCAGCCGGCATCAGACCCGGCAGGTAATCGAGCACCTTGATCATCTCGTGCTTGGGCTCGCCCACCGACAGACCGCCGATGGCCAGGCCGTCGAAACCGATCTTGTCGAGGCCTTCCAGGGAGCGCATGCGCAGATCCTGGTGCATGCCGCCCTGCACGATGCCGAACAACGCCGCCGTGTTGTCGCCATGGGCGTTTTTCGAACGCTGAGCCCAGCGCAACGACAGCTCCATCGATACGCGAGCGACGTCTTCGTCGGCCGGGTACGGGGTGCATTCGTCGAAGATCATCACGATGTCCGAGCCCAGGTCACGCTGGACCTGCATCGACTCTTCCGGCCCCATGAACACTTTGGCGCCGTCGACCGGAGAGGCGAAGGTCACGCCCTCCTCCTTGATCTTGCGCATGGCGCCCAGGCTGAACACCTGGAAACCGCCGGAGTCGGTCAGGATCGGGCCTTTCCACTGCATGAAATCGTGCAGGTCGCCGTGCTTCTTGATCACTTCGGTGCCAGGACGCAACCACAAGTGGAAAGTGTTGCCCAGAATGATTTCCGCGCCGGTGGCGACGATATCCCGCGGCAGCATGCCCTTGACCGTACCGTACGTGCCCACCGGCATGAAGGCCGGGGTCTCGACGGTACCGCGCGGGAAGGTCAAACGACCGCGACGCGCCTTGCCGTCAGTAGCAAGCAACTCAAACGACATACGACTTTGGCGACTCATTCTTTGTCCTCAGGGCCACGTGGTGCGGGATTACGGGTGATAAACATCGCATCACCGTAGCTGAAAAAGCGGTATTCGTTGTCGACGGCGGCTTTATAGGCGGCCATGGTCTCGGGATAACCGGCGAACGCCGAAACCAGCATCAACAGCGTGGATTCGGGCAAATGGAAGTTGGTGACCAGAGCATCGACCACATGAAACGGCCGGCCCGGGTAGATAAAGATATCGGTGTCGCCACTGAACGGCTTGAGCACGCCATCACGCGCGGCACTTTCCAGGGAACGCACGCTGGTGGTCCCCACGGCCACCACACGACCGCCGCGAGCGCGGCAGGCCGCAACGGCATCGACCACGTCCTGGCCGACTTCCAGCCATTCGCTGTGCATGTGGTGATCTTCGATCTTCTCCACGCGCACCGGCTGGAACGTGCCCGCGCCGACGTGCAAGGTCACGAATGCGGTCTCGATGCCCTTGGCGGCAATCGCCTCCATCAGCGGCTGATCAAAATGCAGCCCCGCCGTCGGCGCCGCCACCGCACCCAGGCGCTGGGCGTACACCGTCTGATAACGCTCGCGGTCCGAGCCTTCATCCGGGCGATCTATATAAGGAGGCAACGGCATGTGCCCGACGCGGTCGAGCAGCGGCAACACCTCTTCGGCAAACCCCAGTTCGAACAACGCATCGTGACGCGCCAGCATCTCGGCCTCGCCACCGCCGTCGATCAAAATCTTCGAGCCGGGCTTGGGCGATTTGCTGGAACGCACATGGGCCAGCACGCGATGACTGTCGAGCACCCGCTCCACCAGAATTTCCAGCTTGCCGCCGGAAGCTTTCTGGCCAAACAGCCGCGCCGGAATCACCCGGGTATTGTTGAACACCATCAAATCGCCTGGGCGCAAATGCTCAAGCAAATCAGTGAATTGACGGTGTGCCAGGGCGCCGCTGACCCCATCCAGGGTCAACAGGCGACTACCGCGACGCTCGGCCAAAGGATGGCGAGCAATCAGCGAATCAGGGAGCTCGAAGGTAAAGTCAGCAACGCGCATGATGGGGTTCGTCTAGCAGGGCCGGGAAGTCTAGCGGAAATATCAAAAATTCTCCATGTACCTGATTGACCAGCGGTATTCACCTCTCTATACTTCGCCGCCATTGAGCCCTGATGGCGGAATTGGTAGACGCGGCGGATTCAAAATCCGTTTTCGAAAGGAGTGGGAGTTCGAGTCTCCCTCGGGGCACCATTTGCAGTACATAGACGCCTACCAGCGTCTACGCAACACCCCTAGAGCCCGCTAACTGCGGGCTTTTTGGTCTCTGGGGTTCCATCCCCGTCCCTTGCAAGCCAGCCTCTTTTTGGTACATTTTCTGTACAGATTCCAGTTCGAGAACCGGAGGTGTACAGCCATGCCCCTCACTGCCCTGCAAGTCAAAGCGTCCAAGCCTGCCGACAAGCAATACACGCTGAGTGATAGTTCGGGTCTTGCCCTTCTAGTCCAGCCGAACGGCCACAAGTACTGGCATTTCCGCTATTCGTATCATGGTCGCCCGGCGCGCATGTCATTGGGCGTCTACCCGAGCATCTCCTTGCAGGAAGCTCGCGAACGGGCTGCCGAATGCCGCAAGCTGCTCAAGGAAGGAACCAATCCTGGAGCCAAACGCCGGGATGACAAGCAGCAGCAACGGGAGGCTGGCCTCAACACCTTCAGGCGAGCTACGGAGTACTGGTATCAGTTCAAGGCCGACTCCGGCCGCAGCCATGCGACGCTAAAGAAGATTCGCGACTACCTCGACAAGGATCTGCTACCGGCACTCGGCGAGATGCAGTTGGAGCACATTACTCGCGCCGACTGCGCGAAGTTGCAGGCCAGCATCGAAAAGCGCGGGGCGTTCAATGTGGCAGACAAGGCTCGGACTTGGCTCAAGCAAATTTTCAGTCAGGCGATTGCGCGGGGGTTGTGCGAACACAATCCGGCTTCAGAACTTCATGCCATCGCGTTGGCGCCGCCTTCCCCTGAGCACTATCCGCATTTGCATGAAAGCGAACTGCCGGAATTTCTTCAGGCACTGAGCAAGACCACCAGCCGGTTGCCGTCGAGGATTGCTTCGTGGATGGCAATACTGACGGCGAGCCGACCCGGCATGGTTCGGTATGCGACGTGGGATGAAATCGATTTTGAAGAAGGGACGTGGACCATACCGGCTGAACGCATGAAGATGCGCCGGGACTATGTCAGTCCCCTGCCCCATCAACTGATCGCGATGCTGATCAAGCTGCACCAATGCACTGGACGCAGCCGCTACCTGTTTCCGGGTAGTGGAGAGAAACGGCCCGTCATCAGCGAGAACACGATCAATCTGGTGTTTGCCAAGATTGGCTATAAAGGGCGGATGGTGAGCCATGGCGTTCGCCACACCGCGAGCACGCTGCTGCGCGAACATGGGTGGCTGAAGGATCATGTTGAAAGTCAACTGGCGCATGTCGAGGGTGGCATTGCTGGGGAGTACAACCAGGCACTGTACCTGACGCAACGGCGGATCATGATGCAGTGGTATGCCGATTATCTCGATGCGCTCAGGGCTGGGATTACGGCGAGCCTGCGGGATCAGTTTGATACGCGGGTTAATCAGTTTCTGTCGCGTAAGTCTTCGGAGCTTCTCGGAGTTAACTCGGCCGGTGGTGGCATCAGCGCCTTGGAAGATGAGCGTGGCGCATTCCAGCGCTAACACGTCAGTGAAATCTCCACAGCTTTGCCTTCCACGCGGGCCCTTCCAAGCAGGGCTGCAAAGCCGCCCTGCTTGGAAGGGCCTCACTTGAAAAATCTAAAAATCAGCATAACCGTCTTCTAGAAACCACGGATTTCCATAGACGGCTTATGCCATTCGCAGCCGCAGAATTCTCGAAAAGTCGAGCCTTGACCCTGTCTATCGGAGAGCGTAGAAAAGATCGTGCAAACGCTGTCGTTGACAGCAACCCAGGTAGCCAGAACCTTTAAGGCTACGCCACACTGTGGTGGTTCTCCCAAAGTGCGATTAGCGTCCGGCGGCTCGCACGGTCACAGCGATGTGATGGATGCCTATTTTTACCAGTTGCCCACTGCGGCAACTCATCCCCTTTCATAGCTGCTCTGCAGCAACCTATCCGCTTGGCCATTTCCTTGCGCCAACCTGCGCCCGTCTCTTTCTCCCGGAAAGAGACGGGCGCTCCAACCGCTGCTGCAGCCCAACTCGTACAAGGCTTTGCGGCATTCCCCCTCGTGACAATCGGCGTGACAAACACCGAAGTCACCAGCCACAGCGATGCAAATGATGGTGCCGCAGCCCACGGAATGGACTGCACCTGACTGACAGTCAGGCATGCCCCGGTCACCGCATCACTGCCTTCACCTGACTCAGGATCTCGCGGCGCTGGTCTCGTCAGCCAGCGCAGCCTCCACCCGCCCACTCCTTTGGAAGTGCTCAGGAGGTCAGATCATGAGATGCCCAAGCTCCCGGTCGTAAAGAGCCGCCAGTCCCGCGTTAGTGGACAACCCTCACAGGTCGCAGGGGCCTTGATCCCTGATAACACTCAGCATTCTTGGCGGGATGACGTGGGGAAAGACTTCAAACGGTTTGGCTTCGAGAGGAGTTTGATCATGGCGTTGGTCGGTAGACGGGATGGGCGCAACTTTGGCTATGGTCGGCAGCTGAGCTATGCCGGTCCGCAGGCCTTGAAAGACCTATTCGGCAGCGGGCACTACGGCACGGTCAAGGCGCACAGCGATCGTTGGCAGGCGTTTGTGCGCTGGTGTCGGTCGGAGGATGGCCCGGGGTTTAACAATGCGCGGCAGATTGATCGGCAGACCTTGATGGACTACGCCGGACATCTACGCCAACAAGTTGAACGAGGTGAGCTGGCCATCGCCACTGCGCAAAACCGGTTGTCCAGTGTGAATCGGACCATGGCTGCGCTTCGCGGTGATCAATATGTGAAAGTGCCAAGTCCGAGCAAGGCTTTGGGAACGCAGCGCATCACCGTGCGCACGACAAATCCTCAAGGCCAAGATCACGAGCAAGTGATGCTCACTGTCGATGCGCTCCGCGAACAGCATCCGCGTGCCGCTGCCATCGCACAATTGGCACGTGCCACCGGCATGCGTTTGCGTGAGGCGATTCTGGCCGACCTACCGCGACTCAAGCGTGAAGTCGAACACTACGACAAAATCAACATCCAGGACGGCACCAAAGGTGGCCGCGGCGGCGCAACCGCGCCTCGTTGGATCAGGGTGGATGACCATATTCGCGAAGCGCTCAGGTACGCCGAACAGGTCTCTCCCGACGGTAGCCGCAACCTGCTGGCACCGAACGAGAGCTACCTCGATTTCCAACGGGAAATCGTCCGCCCCGCCCGACACATCCTCCATCAGCACAATCTCAAAGGTTTCCACGAACTGCGCGCGGCTTATGCGTGCGAACGCTATGAGCAGATCACCCATCACCTAGCGCCCATCAACGGTGGCAGGTGTAGGCGCCTCGATCCACGCCTTGATCGAGAGGCACGCTTACAAATCAGCTATGAGCTGGGACATGGTCGAATCGACGTGGTATCGGCGTACATCGGTGGCCGGGTTTGAATAAACCATTCGATATGGAGATCTTCTTGGCTGGGGTGCTGACTGGAGCACATGCCACACGCAAACGTCACATCCGCCAGGCCAAGACTATTCAAGCAGCCATTTCTGAACGCTGGAACCGAGATAATCCATGGACATGGCAAAGAAAGCATCTCGTTTGGTTTTTGAACCACCACATGAACTCAAACTCGAAATCGACACGCTACTACTACCTGCTGACCACAAGCCTGATCACTCTACGCCTAGGAAAATCCTGGAATTTCCAACGTTAGCCGAATGCCAGCAACTGCGCGCTCTGTATCCCTAACTGGCAGATTGAGCCAGCCAACAATTTGATTGGGATTAGGGCGGACCTCTTGAGCCCCTGAACCTAACCTCTGTTGTTTGATAACCTCTATGTTTTACTGATGGACTGAGGGTTGTAGCTCGAGGCTACAGGCTTCACCTGAGACGTAGAGGCTGAAGGCGGTGATAGACACTAGTCTGGTGGCGAAGCTAAGGGCTGAGAATGCAAGATTGGTTGCCTTGCTGGATGCTCATGGCATCGAATGGCGCCCGCCTGCTGAGCCAGTCAAGATAGCGATTGTCCAAGCAGAACAATCACAGCAACTCGATACTGATGGAAAGCTTGCCCTATTCCGAAGCTTGTTTCGTGGTAGGACGGACGTTTATCCCATCCGCTGGGAAAGCAAGGCAGGCAAATCAGGATACGCACCCGCTTGCGCAAACGAATGGAGGCCTGGCGTTTGTGAGAAGCCCCGAATTAAATGTGGCGACTGCGGTAACCGCCAGCTGCTTCCACTGACCGATGAGGTGGTCTATCGCCATCTGGCGGGCGAAGTGGTCGTTGGTATCTACCCCCTACTCTCTGATGACACTTGTTATTTTTTGGCGGTCGATTTCGATGAGGCCGAATGGCGTGATGATTCCAAAGCTTTTGTGCAGTCATGCCATGAGCTGAACGTCCCGGTGGCGCTGGAAATCTCGCGCTCAGGCCAAGGGGCTCATGGCTGGATTTTCTTTGAGCGCAATGTTCCTGCCTGCGATGCGCGCCGCCTCGGTGCCGCAATCATCAGTCATGCCTGTGAGCGCACCCGGCAGTTGGCGCTCAGCTCCTATGATCGACTGTTTCCAAACCAGGACTATATGCCCAAAGGCGGCTTTGGAAATCTCATCGCGCTCCCTTTACAAAAGCGGGCCAGGGCCCAAAACAATAGCGTTTTTGTAGACGACTCGCTTGAGCCTCATCCTGATCAATGGGCCTTCCTGGCATCGATTCAGCGCATGAGTCCAGAAGATATCCAGCCCGTTATTATCCAGGCGATGGGTAATCGGGACCCTTTAGGGGTCGCCTATGTCG